>SESX01000012.1 GCA_004367365.1 Candidatus Acetocimmeria pyornia | reverse complement strand
GTCGGGGGTTCCAACCCTTTCTCTTCCATGATCCGCACTGTGGCCGAGTGGCATTCCATGCAGCGATCAGCGTAGTACCCTTCCCCGTCAACCTTTTCGGCGAACAGGGTTGTGTGTCCCATGGATTCGAGCTGGTAGGTCTGGCGGGTCTCCCCGGCATGGCACGTAGCGCAGACATCATTGCTCACGCTGACCTCGATCTTGGCCGGATCCGCGCTGGCAGCATGCTGGGCACCAGGTCCGTGGCAGGATTCACAGGTAATGCCCATAGCCACGAAGGATTTCTTTTCGGTATTAAACCCTGTCGTATGGCAGGAAGCACAGCTATCCCACTTGCCTCCGGTTGGAGACCATGCACGCTGTTCCTGGCTCCATTGGAGCGGCAGGTAGTCCCAGCCACCTTCAGCATTCCTCTGGATATAGCGCTGCCGTGACATCTGCCCGTACACCAGGTCTACGTCTTCGATCCCGAACTTATCGTTGATATCGAAGTTGCCCCAGATGATGGCACTTGGGTCATCGGGATCCTGCAGGGCCTGGGCGTGGACAGTGCCTTGCCACTTGGCGTAGGTTCCACTGTGACACGTATTGCAGGTCTCAGGTCCAACGTAGTAGTTCTTGAAGGCAGCGATACCGCTCTTTTTCTCTGCGATGGCCAGAAGTGCCGGCGCCGCCTCCCCACGGGTAAGGGACCCTGTACCTGTTACCGCAACCTCCAAACCGTTCTTCTCCACGAAGGCTTTCATGTCGGCCGCGGTCAGCGGGGCATTGGGCTTAAAGGTCCCGTCGGGGTAACCGCTCATGTAACCCGCACTCTTCACCGTTTCGATGGCCTTGTAGTACCAGGTCCCTTTGGCCACATCGGAGAAACTGGGTATATAGGGGTTAACCTCGGGCATCTGAACGATACGCTGGATCAAAACTGCAAACTGTGCCCGGGTCAGGGGTTGGTCTGCCCCCAGGTCCCCTGCGGCAGTACCCTTGATAATCCCCATATCGGCCAATTCCTGCAGGGCACTGGTCTTAGACGCAGGCTGCTGGGCCGGTTTAGCGTCTGCCTCCGGTTTCGGTGCAGAGGGGGTACTGGCCGGCTTATCAGCTGAGTCCCCCGGGTTGGTCCCGGCCGCAATTTCGGCGGCATTGGAGACACCATCACCGTCGGAGTCCTTAGCCTCAACGGCCTTGAAGTCCATCTCTGCAGCAGCCAGGTCCTCCCCATAACTGTTCACCGTCATCCCCGGACTATGGCACGGCAAACATCCGGAGTAACTGGCATTCGGATAGGCTTCGCTGAAAGAATCCCCGTAGTTCGGGTACGCGAGGGCAATCCCTGCAACTACCAGAATCGACACCAGTATAAAGACTGTGACAATGCTGAGCCTCTTCACCACTATCCTCCTTTCTCGGTTTATTGCCCTTTCACCAGGCTGTTGTTACCTCCCATGAATCACCCCCTTGTGAGAACACTCACAAACCGAGAGACCAAAGGCCTTCTAGCTAGGCTCACCGACACCGGTTAGACGCCTGGTGAGTAAGAGACTGCAGGCTCCGACAAAACCCTTTGCACCGAGAATAGCCAAGATATAACTAGGAAGAATTAACTATAAATTTTATTTCTAACATTCTACCTGAAGAAGAATTTTCCTTCTCTTAATGAGAGAATTTTCCTGGGCCTTTCTTCTTCTCAAGGGGTGACTTTTCCCGTCAACAGCTTGATGCCCATGCCCCATCCCATCCTTTCACCGGCTAGCCTTCTGGCTCTTCAATGACCTTCGGCCCCCCAGGATCAAGCCAGAACCGAAGCGATAAGCCTCAGGCTGCAGGTTGCAAGTAGGAACCAGCCTTTGAGAAGGAATTTTACAAAGGAGATCGAAAGTTTAATAATGCCACCGCTTGTTCACACTCCCGGGTCAGGGAAAACATAGGATCAAGGGGAGGGGGCTTTTAGGAATACTAAGCCCAGAGAGGCAGGATAAAAGAGCATACCAAGAAAGCACGAGGAGTGAGGACTTTGGATCCCAGATCCCGAACTTTCAAGATCGCCCTGATTGTGACCCTGGTAGCCGCCTTTGCCATCTTTACCTACAGTGCCATGCACTATACTTCTCGCCCAAGTTTTTGTGCCAGCTGTCACGAGATTGCACCTGCTGTCGAATCATGGGAAGCATCAGCACACGGAGAAGCTGACGTGGATTGCCTTGCCTGTCACGCCAAGAAGGGAACCCTCGGGTACATAGAGACCAAAATCGGAGGCCTGCGTGAAGTCTACATTCACCTGACCACGGACGTCGATACCATCCGTATGAACCTCAAGTCCTCGGTACCCAACGAGGTTTGCATGAACTGCCATGAGGATGTACCCCAGGAAACGGAAACATCCGGCATGAACTTTTCCCATGAAAAGCACGTGACCCTTCTTCAAAACTGTACTGATTGCCATGACCGGGTCGTACACGGGGAGAAACAAAAGGAGTTCTTGCACTTTAACAGTTTAGGGAGCACCTGCGCCACCTGTCACGGCGAACAACAGAAAAATGACTGCCAGAGCTGTCACAAGGAGATGTAGAAGCAAACCCTGGCCCCTGACGGGTCAAAAAATGACCTCTTTCCCTTCAAACCCCTACTCCCGCAGCGAAAGGCATACTCAATAACCCAGCACCTAGTGCTGGGTTATTCTGCTTTTCTGATGCCGGGTATTGTCTTTTTCCCAAAAACCTGTAGGCGTCAACCCATTACCTCTTTCAGGACCTCCCCGACCTTCCAGGGTAGGTCGGCAACCTCAACCCCTGCCCTTTCCAGGGTTTTTACCTTGCTCTCGTAAGTACCTTTCCCCCTCTCGATAATGGCTCCTGCATGGCCCATCCGTTTCCCGGGAGGTGCACTCTTCCCGGCGATATAGGCCACCACCGGTTTCCTCATGGAGGCAATCAGCCCGGCAGCTTCTTCCTCCGCACTACCTCCAATCTCTCCTACCAAAACCACTGCTTCTGTTTCCGGGTCATCTTCTAGGGCCGGAAGCAGGTCGGTAAAGGAAAGCCCCACCACCCGGTCCCCGCCGAGCCCGACGACGGTAGATTGTCCCAACCCTGCGGCAGACAGGCCGGCCGCAATTTCATAGCTCAGGGTGCCGCTCCTGGCCAGGATCCCAACCGGCCCCGGCTGGTAAATGTGATTGGGCATAATGCCGATTTTGCACTTCCCGGGTGATATGACCCCGAAGGTATTGGGACCGACGATGGTACTCCCCCTTTCACGGGCAAAAGCTATAACCTCCATCGCTTCCTGGACAGGAATGTGTTCTGTAACAATGACAATCAGACCGACCCCCGCATCGATGGCTTCCATCGCGGCGTCGGCAGCAAAGGGAGCCGGCACAAAGATTACCGAAGCATTGGCGCCTTCGCCCTCCACAGCCTCTGCCACGCTATCGAAGACAGGAACCCCGTGTACCGCCCGGCCGGCTTTCCCCGGGGATACCCCGGCCACCACGCAGGTCCCGTACTCAAGCATTCGCTTTGTATGAAAACTTCCCTGGTTTCCGGTGATGCCCTGAACCACCAGTCTGGTTTCTTTATCCACTAAGATGGCCATCCAATCATCCCCCTTGTTGCCCTAAGGATCCTGTCCCGACCCGCGTGTCTTCGAGGCCTTGGCCCACTCCTCGTCTCCCTTGATTCTCCGGCCCACCCGACCAGCAGCACACTGAGCACTAACCCCGGCCTTTGAGACCACCGACCTCACAGAAGCAGTCCTACGTGAGAGCCCCGACCCCTTCTACACACCGGACGCAAGGGCTACCACCTTTTCGGCTGCTTCGTGCATCTCGGAGTAGGCCCGCAGACCGTTTTCACGCAGGATTCTCACCCCTTCCTCCTGGTTGGTGCCGACCAGCCGAACCACCAGGGGCACCGGGATGCCCCTGGTGTTACGAACCTGCACGATGGCCCAGGCCACATCATCACAGCGGGTGATACCGCCAAAAATGTTGATGAGAATAGCCTTTGGGCGGGTCATTAAAAGGGTTTCGATGGCGCGGGCGGTCGGCTCGGTCCCGGCTCCCCCACCGGCATCAAGAAAATTGGCTGGTCTCCCCCCGTAACGCTGGAGGATGTCAAGGGTAGCCATGGTAATCCCGGCCCCGTTGGCCATCACGGCAATATCCCCATCAAGCTCCACGTAAGACAAGCCAAAGGATTTAACCCTCCGCTCAATTTCGGTACCTTCTTCCACCTTCGGCAGGTCACCATGGCGGAAGAGGGCTTCGTCGTCCACGTTCAGGCGGGCGTCGGCGGCCAGAACATCATTACCGCAAACTACCAGGGGGTTAATCTCGGTAAGTTCAGCATCCCGTTCGCGAAACACCCGGTACAACCGGATGGCAATGGAAGCTACACCCCTGGCCACCGCCCCGGTCAGGCCCAGCCGGTACGCCAGGCGCCGCGCCTGGTAGGGACGGAACCCCCACCTGATATCAATCCTTTCCCGGATCAGGTCTGCTTCAGGTACCTGCTCGATATCTACACCCCCGCGGGACGACGCAATGACCACCGGGGACCGTGCCGCGCCGTCCACGGCGATTGCAAGGTAGAGTTCCTGGTCAATGGTGAGTTTTTCCTCAACCAGTACCCTTTCCACCCGGTAACCCCGGATCTCCTGGTTCAAAAGTTCCCGGGCGGCATCAAGGGCTTCCTCCGGGCAGCCTGCGAACTTGATGCCCCCTGCCTTTCCACGTCCGCCGGCCAGAACCTGGGACTTAACAGCAACATCACCGCCTAGTTCACGGGCAATTTCACCTGCTTCTTCCGGGGAAGCAGCTACCCTTCCAGCCGGCACAGGAATGTCAAAAGCTCGGAAAACCTCCTTGGCCATGTATTCATAGAGCTTCAAACAACTCCCCCCAGTCCGCCGCGTCCTGCGGCCCTGTCATTTAGCCTGGTGTTCATGTCTCTCGTCCGAAAATGCTTCCACCCTGGATTTTCATCCTTTAGGGTGCCGCCGCATCAGAGGTGGCATGGAGCACTATTACGAAAATGCCACTATCCGCCTCGCCAGGTGCGCCTCCACTCACATTCTTAACCCTGGCCCCTCCGGGGTGCGGCATAACCGGTCTCGCTCCGGAGCACCCCGGGCGTGCAACTCATGATCCTACCCGATCAAGGGGCCGCTGAATACCGCCTCCAATTTTCATCTTTTCATCCCTCGTGGTGCCGCCGCTCGTGGCGGCATGGAGCACTACTACAAAAATGCCCCGACGGCGCCGGCCTTCCTTCGCCGTACGCCCACCGCAAGTTTGTAATGAACCTCGGCGGCTCCCGGCCACAACCACAAACTAGCCCGTGGGGCCTAGACCTATTTCCCCCCCAGGACCCGGGCAGCAGCCTTCTTTTTTAACTGCTGGATGGAATGGGTAAGATTGATGTTTTTAGGACAGGCCTCGGTACAGTTAAAGATGGTGTGGCACCGCCAGAGACCACCCTCTTGAGCTGTCAGGTTCAACCGTTCGGCATCACCCTCGTCACGTCCATCAGCCGTAAATCGGTAAGCCCACATCAGTGCTGCCGGGCCCAAGTAGTGTTCCCCGGTCCAAACCGACGGGCAGGACGAGTAGCAGGACCCGCACAGAATACAGGATATCATCTCATCAATGTACCGCCGTTCGTCCGGGCTCTGGTACCGTTCCTTTTCCGGGGGTTTGGAGTTACTTAACAGGTAAGGCTTGATCAACTTGTATTTCTCAAAGAAGGGGTCCATATCTACCACCAGGTCTTTGATGACGCGCATGTGGGGGAGGGGGCTGACCCAGAGGACCCTGCCCAGGTGCGAAACCTGGGTCTTGCACGCCAACCGGTGGGAACCATTGATGTACATGGCACAGGCCCCGCAGATGGCCTCCCGGCACGAATACCTGAAAGCCAGGGAGCCGTCATGATGTTCCAGGACCTCGAAAAGGACCTCCAAAACGGTGACCCCTTCCCGGCCGGGAAGTTCATAGCTCTTCCAGTAGGGTTCTTGATCCAGGTCGGGATCGAACCGGTAAACATTGAGGGTGATTTTCTGCACCGCTAATACCTCCTCGCCTGCGGCTCGTATTTCGTGATGGTAACCTCCTTGAAATCAAGACGAGGTCCATCCGGGGTGTAGTAGGCCAGGGTGTGCTTGAGCCAGTTTTCGTCATCCCGCTCCCGGTAGTCCACCCGGTAGTGGGAACCCCGGCTTTCCTTTCGCTCGATGGCTCCACAGCAGATAACCTCAGCCATGAGGAGCATCCCCTCCAGTTCAAGACTGCAGGCCAGGTCCAGGTTATACCTTCTCCCCTTGTAGCTGATCCTGATCCTCTTCGCCCGGTCCTTGAGTTCCCGGATCTTCTCCAGGGCCTCTTTCATCTGCTTTTCCTCCCGGAAAAGCCCCACCTTTTCGAACATCACCCGGCGCATTTCGTCCCGCAGGTCGGCCGGGTTTTCCTCCCCATCCGCCCCGAGGAGCTGGTCGATCTCGGCCTCGGTTTCCCGGAGAGCGGCCGCCAGGGCTTTTCCGCCTGCCCGGGTCTTTTCCTTGCCCTTGACGTATGCTGCCGCCTTGTCTCCTGCCCGCTTACCAAAAACAATCGTTTCCAGGAGCGAGTTTCCACCGAGCCGGTTGGCCCCGTGCACACTGACACAGGCACACTCGCCCGCGGCAAAAAAACCGGTTGCCCTGGTTTCCCCGTCGGAATTACAGTCAATACCACCCATAAAGTAGTGCTGGCCGGGTTGAACCGGGATGGGCTCTGAAATTGGGTCAACCCCGGCAAAACTGATGGCAATGTCCCTGATGGCCGGGAGCCTTTCTAGGATTCTCTCTCTCCCCAGGTGCCTCAGGTCCAAGTGCACGTACCGGCCCTCAAAGCCACGCCCTTCGTTGATCTCTGTTTGGATGGACCTGGCCACGATATCCCGCGGCCCTAGCTCCATGGCGTTGGGAGCATACCTTTTCATAAAACGCTCGCCCTTGTTGTTAACCAGGTAGCCCCCCTCGCCGCGGGCCCCTTCAGTCACCAAAACATTGTTGGTAGCCAGGGTAGTGGGGTGAAACTGGACAAATTCAAGGTCCTTGAGGGGGATCCCGGCCTTGTACGCAATGGCCATCCCACTACCGGTATTGATAATGTTATTGCTGGAATTGTTGTAGACCCTTCCGGCCCCACCGGTCCCGAAAATCACCGCCTCGGCCTGAAAAGCTTCAAGCTCACCAGTCACCAGGTTGAGGGCAATGACCCCCAGGCATTCCCCGTCTTCAATGACCAGCCTCACCACCGACCATTCTTCGTAAACCTTAACATCTTGTTTTAGACACTGCTGGTAGACGGTGTGCAGGAGGGCATGCCCTGTCTTGTCACTGGCATAGCAGGTCCGGGGATACCCGGCCCCACCGAAAGGCCGCTGAGCGATCCTGCCTTCATCAGTCCGGGAGAAGGGGCATCCCCAGTGCTCCATCTCGATCACCCGCTCCGGGGCCTCCCGGGTCATGATCTCCACCGCATCCTGGTCGGCCAGGTAGTCGCTTCCCTTGATGGTATCAAAGGCGTGTTTTTCCGGGCTGTCATCAGCCCCTTCAGGCGCGTTTCCCAGAGCGGCGTTAATCCCCCCCTGGGCGGCTACCGAGTGGGAACGCACCGGGTGAACCCGGCTGATCACCGCCACATCCAGCTGCGTTTCAACAGCCTGAATCGCTGCCCGCAAGCCGGCAAGACCGCCACCCACAACCACAACCTGATGGTAAATCAATTGTGTCACCTCCGTTCAGGGCAGGTTCTCAGACAGAAAGGAACGCCATCAGACCCAGTGCACCGTACACAAAGGCAGCCACACCGACTGCAGTGAGGACCCAGGTCAATTTTCGGGCAGCCTTTTCACTAATGCTATAATCGAGGATTACGGTGCGGAGACCATTGAGCCCGTGGTAGAGGGAAAAGGCCAAAAGTGCCAAGTCCACGACGATAAAGAAGACACTTCGGAGCCTGATTGCTACTCCCTGGAAAACCACCCCGGCACCAGGGTCAACAAAATGGAGCACCCAGAGGTGGATGCCCAAGAGAAAGACCAGGACTACCCCGGACACCCGCTGCCCTAACCAGGCCCAAACCCCCTTCATACCGTTCACACCACCATCTCCTTCCTCCCATTATCTCCCGTACGATCTTACCTTCAGCGGCACCACGGCTTTACCGGCAGTCACAAGACCGCACGAGCCAAGGCTCCAGGTAGACCTTGGTCAGTAAATATAGGGGACGATCACGTAAAGACTGTACCCAAAGATCAAGGCCGTCAGCACCATCACCGCCGCAAAGACCTGCCGCTGGGCCCGAATCCCGTAACCCAGGTCAAAGAGAACAATCCGGAGACCGTTCAGGGCGTGATAGATAACCGTGAGGATTAAGCCCAGCTCCAGGGTCAAAAGGACCGGGTTGTGAAGACCGTGCATCCACCGGTCAAAGCTTTCTTGGCCTCCCCACATCGCCACTGAAACCACCAGGATGTGAAGCATGAGGTAGAAAACCAGGAGGAGCCCAGTAATCCGCTGTAAGATCCAGCCCCACATCCCAACCGGTATGTTCCGGAGTGAAAGATCAGCGTTTTCCTTTAGTTGTTTGGGCCGGTACAATCCCGTCACCTCCCTGTATCCAGGTCAATTCAGGCAAGCGTGGAGATTCTGGAAATGACCCCGCCTCTAGCACCTGTAATCGGTGCTGGCTTGAGACGCTCCAGTCGACCGTCAGGTCGCAGGGAGCGCCTCAAGCCCGGTCATCGCCAATGAACACCAGGTTTGAAAACTGGTTCTAGAAAGCAGCCTTCGCCTTTTTCACCAGTTCCACGGTCCTTTTGGCCACGGCCTCAGGCTCAACCTTGATCCGGGCCACCCCGCTCTCCATGGCGGCCTCGGCCACGGCAGCGGCCACCTTCGGGGCCACCCGTTCGTCAAAGGGGTCAGGGATGATGTACTCTTCGTTGAGCTCACCGGGCTCGATCAGGTTCGCGATGGCGTAAGCCGCTGCTGTTTTCATCTCCTCGTTGATGTCCCTCGCCCGGACATCGAGGGCACCCCTCAGGACACCTGGGAAAGCCAGGACGTTGTTCACCTGGTTGGGGAAGTCCGAGCGGCCGGTACCGATAACACGGGCTCCAGCCTCCCTGGCCTCATCCGGGTAGATCTCCGGCACCGGATTGGCCATGGCCAGGACTACAGAGTCGGCCGCCATCCTGCGCACCATTTCCTTGTTCACGGTCCCCGGAACGGAAAGCCCAATGAAAACGTCCGCCCCGACCATGGCTTCATCCAGGCTGGTAACCTTTCCGGGATTTGACTTCCGGGCAATCTCTTCTTTGAAGGGGTTCATGCCCTCAGCCCGTCCCTCGTAGAGAGCGCCCCGGCTGTCACAGAGAATGAGTTCACCGACATCCATATTCAAGAGAAGCTTGCTGACTGCAATCCCGGCCGCTCCGGCACCATTGATCACCACCCTGGCACCGGTGATATCCTTACCAACCACCTTCAGGGCGTTAATCAGGGCCGCCCCGGCCACGATGGCCGTACCGTGCTGGTCGTCATGAAAAATAGGAATATCGGTCACCTGCTTGAGTTTCTCTTCAACTTCAAAGCACCGGGGAGCGGAAATATCTTCGAGGTTAACCCCACCAAAGGTGGGGGCTATTAACCTAACGACATTGACAATGTCGTCCACATCATTGCTGTTCACGCAAATAGGGAAAGCATCAACCCCGGCAAAACACTTAAAGAGGATGCATTTCCCTTCCATCACCGGCAGGCCGGCTCCAGCCCCGATGTCACCAAGACCGAGAACGGCACTACCGTCGGTCACCACCGCCACAAGGTTCCCCCTGGCAGTGTATTCGTAGATCAGGTCCGGGTCCTTGTTGATCTCCTTGCAGGGTTCAGCCACCCCGGGTGTATAAGCAATACTCAATTCTTCTCGCGTCGTCACAGGCACCTTGGACCTGATCTCAAGCTTCCCCTCGTGGTCACGGTGAAGCTTCAAGGCCACATCCCTTACCGACATTTTCCCATCCCCTCTCCCTGAAGAGTTGAACTTGTAAACCTAGACCGCCCGATACCTCTCCCGCCCCGTCTCGTAGAGGTCAACCCCCAGGGTATCAATACCCACGATGACTGGAAAATCTTCCACCTCCAGGCGGTAGATGGCTTCCGGACCCAGGTCCTCGTAGGCTACCACTTCGGCGGACCTTACTTTTTGCGCCAGCAAGGCCCCGGCCCCGCCCACAGCCAGGAAGTATACAGCCCCGTGTTTCTTCATCGCCTCCACCACCGCCTGGCTTCGCGCACCCTTTCCGATCATTCCCTTGAGCCCCATTTTCTCGATGATAAGGGGGGCATAAGGGTCCATCCGCCCGCTGGTCGTCGGGCCGGCAGAACCGATCACCTGGCCGGGCTTGGCAGGACAAGGTCCCACATAGTAAATGATCTGGTTCTCCAGGTCTACCGGTGGCGGCTCCCCCTTCTCCAGGGTCTCGACAAGTCTCTTGTGGGCGGCATCACGTCCGGTGTATATGACCCCGGAAATGAGGGCCTTCTGGCCCGAGCGCAGCTCCCTCATCTCCACCTCGGAAACGGGCGTTGTAATCCGGAGCATCTCATCACACCCTTTCCCTAAATAGTCTCTTCAGCATGCCGGGCTGCATGGCACTGGAGGTTCACGGCCACCGGCAGTCCACCGATGTGGGTCGGATAAGCCTCCACGCGTACCTCAAGGGCAGTTACCCGTCCCCCAAGGCCCTGGGGGCCGATCCCGAGCCGGTTGACCTTCTCCAGGATCCTCTCTTCCAGGTCAGCCAGGTGCGGGCGAGGGCTTCTCTCACCAAAGGGACGCAGCAGCGCTTTTTTTGCCAGAAGGGCCGCCTTTTCCATCATTCCACCGATCCCCACCCCGACCACGATGGGAGGACAGGGATTAGCCCCCGCCCGGTCAACTACTTCCACCACAAAGTCCACCACACCCTGGGCCCCGTCCGCTGGTTTCAGCATCTTCAGGGCACTCATGTTTTCGCTCCCGATGCCCTTGGGGGCCACGGTAATCTTGATCTTGTCACCGGGGACCACCTCGGTGTGAATGATGGGCGGGGTGTTATCACCGGTGTTCTTCCGGATCAAGGGATCATCTACCACCGATTTGCGCAGGTACCCTCCCACATACCCCCTCCGGACACCCTCGGTGACGGCTTCAGTGAGACTCCCACCCACTACCACTGCTTCTTGGCCAAGCTCCAGGAAAACCACCGCCATGCCGGTATCCTGGCAGATGGGAACCCCAGCCTCCCTGGCTGCCTCGGCGTTCTTACAAAGCAGCTGGAGGATTTCTTTACCCACCTCAGACTCTTCCCTGGCCAGGGCCTGGTCCATCTGCTCCCACCAGTCTTCTGGAAGCTTTGTACAGGCCGTTATACAGAGCCTTTCCACCACTTCGGTTACCCGTTCCGCTGCAATCTCGCGCAACCCACCCTCCCCCTTTTTCAAAATGTAGTCAGCCCACCACAGGTTCAACCTGGTAAGGGCCGGAGGTTGCAAGAAAGGAACACAGCCTGCGGTCCCAACCTGTTCCCGGATCTTCCCCCAAATAATGGCAGAAGCCCCACGAAAAGTACACCATAGACGGTGTATCTTCACCGGGCTTCACCCACTCCCGCAGCAGGGTATGGGCCCTGCCACCGTGAGCAAAGTGGCTGCAGGGGAACATTGGAACCAACGAACTCCAGGGTTCCGTCCGGCAGTTCTGACGGCTCAACGGCTATCTGAATACCAGCTCAAGTATGAATTATCACTCTATTGATGCTCGCCTTCCCACTTCGACAGATAAGGAACAATTCCTGCCTCCCCAGGTGCAAACCCTACCATGTAACCTTTAACCTTTGACCTTCATCCTGCCAGCCTGGTACTTCTCGTGGGCAATCTTCAAGGCCGCCACCAGGGAACGCTGGGCATTACCGTGGTAGCGTTTCTCGATCTGGTTGATGATCATCTTCAGGTCCTGGTCCAGGTTGTAGCCCACCACCAGGTCACGGAAGAACCTTTTCCCCAGGGCCGTGGCCAGGGTACAGTCAGCATCCACAATCTCCCCGGTTTGTGCATCCACTTCAAAAGCAATACCCACTACCCTCGAGATCTCACTGGCCGTGATACCGGCCGGCAGGCGGGCATAGCCGGTGACAAAAAGGGTCTGTCCGCTCTCAGCCACAGCACTGCCCCCTTTCTTGACTGCGCATGAAGGTATAACCGGCAGGTCTCAATCATCACCGGCCTGGGCCGCCTCCGGTTCTGCGGGTTCAAAGTCCCGGGGCCTGGGGAAAAGCCCCGCCCCCTGGACGATCTCGGGCACGATCCGTTCCCACATCACCGCCATGATGTGGACACCGCAGACACCTTCTACCTGCTTCAACTGTTCGATGATTTCCACGCAGATCTTGACGCCCTCTTCTTGCTTGGCCTCCTTGCCCTTCACCGCAGACATCCGCTTGATGAGCTCGTCTGGGATCGCCATTCCGGGAACCGTCTGCATGTACTGCAAAGCCTTTTCCGACTTCACCGGGATCACCCCACCCAGGATATATACCTGCTTGTGGAGGCCCCTGTCCCGTACCATTTCCATCCAGCGGGCAAATTTCTCGACATCGAATATGGCCTGGGTTTGAATAAAATCTGCCCCGGCCTCCACCTTCTTGGCCAGCCGCACGACACGAAACTCAAAGGGGTCCCCGAAGGGATTGGCTGCCGCCCCAACAAACATGCGCGGCTCGGTTTTCATGGTATCCCCACTGAGAAACTTCTTCTCGTCCCTCATCTCCTTTACCATCCGAACCAGCTGCACGGAATCTAGGTCGTAGACGTTCTTGGACGTCGGGTGGTTCCCAAAGGATTGATGGTCACCGGAAAGACAGAGGATATTCCTGATCCCCAGGCTGTAGGCCCCCAAGATATCACTCTGCATGGCGATCCGGTTGCGGTCGCGGCAGGTCATCTGGATGACAGGTTCTCCACCCTCATCCAGAACGTGAACCGCGGCAGCAATACTAGAGAGGCGTACAATGGCCGTTTGGTTATCGGTGAGATTGAGACCATCACAGTAATCTTTCAAAACCGAGGCATGTTTCCTGATCCCTTTCGCCGACGCACTCTTGGGGGGGCCAATCTCGGCAGTAACGGCAAAGTGGCCACCCGCCAGAACCCGCTCCAACCTGCTCTCGGTCTTCACAGCATCACGTCCTCTCTAACCACCTTGCGTGGACCTCCGTCCCTGGCCACTGACCAATCCTTGGGGGGCTGGAATTCAAAGAGCAGGTCCAGGCGCCCCTTCTCTTGCAGGCGGTCGTAGATGAGCTGCCACCCGCAGTCAATGTCTTCAGAAACCTCGCACTTGCCCTTCTGTGAACCACCACAGGGGCCGTTGAGCAAACTCTTAGAGCAGCGGGCAATGGGACAAACCCCGCCCGTCAGGTAGAGGATACACTCCCCACAAAGCCCGCAGCGTTCTTCCCAGAGGCCAATTTCCTTGGTCCCACCGGCAAACTTGGTGTTCAGGGCCGGAACAACCCACCGGTCAACATAACGTTCAGCCACGAACTGAACCCCCACCCCGCAGGCCATGGAGATAATACAGTCTACACCTTCCACCTTATCCTTCAACTCGTCGACAAACTCGAAGTCACACTGCCGGTGGATGGTTTGCTCTAAGATCTCAACTGGTTTGCCCTCCCTGGACCGGGCCAGCCTCAGGCTGGAAGCCAGGATGCCTACCTCTCTCTCCCCACCGGCCATACAGACGGTAACACACTCCTGGCACCCCACGATCAGAATCCGGTCCTGGTCCGACACCAGGCCCTGGATCTCCTTCAGATGCTTTCGTTCGGCGACAATCATGCTTTCACCTTCCCTGGAATTGGCCCCATGGCCCGGATCTTTCCGGCCAGTTGCAAAGCCAGCTCGCGGAAGCGCTGCGCCATGTCTGGGGCCAGATGCTGAAACTGAACCCGCTCAGGTTCAATCCCCACTTCTTCAAGCACGGATCTGACATACCCTACCCTCTTTGCGGCGCGGAGGTTTCCCTCCAGGTAACGACACGCTTCCTTGAAACAACCCAGAACCAGGACCCCGTCGGCCCCGTCTTCGAAAGCCTTCAGGAGGTGGATCACATCCACCTTTCCCGAACAGGGCACCTCAATGAGATGAACCTCCGGCACTTCTCCCGCCGTCCTGGCCGCCGGGGCACCTGAATGAGAGCAGGCAAAGACCACGAGGTTTGGATCGAACTTAGGGACAGCACCCAATTGTTCCCCCTCCTTTTCCAGTGCCCCCGGGACCGACCATTTGATCCCCTTACAGGCCGCCGGTCTGGAGGCGACATGGTCCAACGGCTAACCGGCCCCTGCTAACAGCGCCAGGATCTGTTCGTCTTCAAACTGTTCCAACTGGATGGCTTTACCCGGACACTCGGAAGCACAACTTCCACATCCCTGGCAGCTGTCTGGGTCCACCCGGGCCGCCTGGTTTTCGTAATCAAAGAGGATCGCCCCGTGGGGACAAACCCGGTAACAGGTAAGGCAGAAGGCGCACCGCTCAGGGTCGACCCTGGATACCGGGTTGCCGGGAACCAGCCCTTTCATCAACAGGGATATCACTTCCAAGGCCGCGACACGCGCATCCTTTAGGGCATCACCAGTCTCCATGGGTCCGCGGCATTCACCAACAAAGAAGATCCCCCGCCGGTTCGATCCTACCGGGGCCAAGTAAACGTTATCTTCCTGGAAAAAGTCGTCAGGGCCAAGATTTACCCGTAGTCTCGCAGCCAGTTCCTTGAAATATGGTTCGGCCTGCACCGATTCGGCCACCACCACCTGGTCGGCGGTAATGACCACCGGAGACCGGCCGGAACCAGCCAGGGTGGGGTCCTCCACGACAACTTCAACAGCAGCTTTTTCCGGCCGCAGCCGCGGGCCCTCCCCGGTATACTTGATAAAGAGCACCCCAGCCTCCCGAGCCTCAGCGTACTCCCGTTCCAGGGAGTCCGCTGCCACCCGGGCCTCACGGCCCAGAAGAAAGACCGTGGCTCCAAGCCTGGCACCTTCCGTGGCAAATTTCAGGGCCTCGCGGAAGATCCCGGGCTCAGTTCTTTCCCCGGGGTCAGCCCAGACCACCAAGGTCCCATTGGGACCAATTCCGTCCAGGCACGCCTTGTTTAAACCCACCACCCGCGGGCTGCCTGGAAGGCCCCAATCCGGTTTGATTACGCGCCGGGCAGGTGGTGCCACCACCACGGCTCCAACCCGGGCTGAGCCTTGCCCACAGGGCCCACGGTAGGAAAGGAGGTAATTTTTCGCTCCCCCTTCAAGGCCCGTAACCTCCGTGGAAAAAAGCACCTGGATTCCGCCTGCCCCCCTCACCCGCCGGATCCGGTCCTGCAGGGCACTACCATCTGGGGAAGAACCGCTGTGACCGAATGCGGGAGCACTCTCCAGAAGGAGCACTTCAAGACCGGCTTCCTCCAGGAGCAGGGAAGCTTCCAATCCCCCCAGCCCAGCCCCCAAAACCGCAACCCTCTGCACAACAGGCCCTGCTTCATCTCGTCTGGAGGCTTGGCCGTCCACACCCGTGACGGTGGCCGAAACAGGGCTTGAATCCCCTCTCTTCCTCTTGAGGTATTCGAAAGCCTCCAGCACCACTTCCTGCCCGCCGGCGATGGCCTCAGCGATATCCATCGGGCCGCAGCAGGCTCCGGCTACGAAAACGCCCTCCACTCCAGTACAGGCAGGAGACTCTGGGTCGGCCCGGAAAAATCCCTCGGCCGTCCTCACAAGACCGGACCCAACCACCAAGGAGGGAGCAGCCGGGTTGGGCCCCATGCCGACGGCCAGAAAAACCAGGTCGTAAGTAGTCTTAACCGTACTACCCTTCTCTAGGTCCTCGTACCTGGTTTGCACCCCGCCGGACGGCAGGTGCCAAATCTTGGAGGGCATGGACCGGATAAAGTTGATCCCTTCTTGCCGCTCAGCCTGTTCCTTGACCCGGTAGGCGTCTTTGCCCAACCCCTGAAAATCCATGTAGAAGATATCAATTTGGGCTTCGGGAAGGTAGTCCCGCACCACCCGGGCCATGCGCAGGGATGTCTGGCAGCATACCCTTGAACAGTACTCCTGGCCGCTTGTCTTGTCCCGGGAACCGACACACTGAACAAAGGCCACCCGTTTTACTCCTGAAGCCAAGAGGTCTTGGCCAAGGTCAGCACCACCGCACAAGGCCTGTTCCAGCTCGTAGGTCGTCATCACTTGGTCGTAGAAACCATACCCCAGGTTCGGTTTCTGCCTGGCATCAAAAGGTTCGTACCCTGTAGCCAGGATCACGGTGTCAACTACTAGATTCTCACCAGGCCCTGCACCCTGACCTGGTGTTGTACCTCGACCCAGTTCGGCCCAAAAACGCCCGTCTTCAACCCGTTTCAGGCTCAAAACCGGGCTCTCCAGGTGGACAGTGACCTTCTCCTCTGCACCTAATTCCCTCAGCAGCAGGTGTACCCGGCAGAGATTACATTTCTGGCAGGTGTCCACGGCCTTACAGCCGAACAACCGGGCGTGTCCACCCAGTTGGGCTGCTTTCTCCACCAGGTGCACCCGCACCCCGCCCCGCGCCAGGGAAAGGGCAGCGGCCAACCCGGCTGGGCCACCGCCAACTACCAAAGCACTCGCACCCTTCACAATCTCACCCACCTTCAGTAAACCCGGGGTTTGGGTCCGGCCCCACACCGCCGGCTTGAGCTCCCAGGGTCTGGCTTCTACCATACAGGCCGGATCCCGCCACCCTCCTACTTCTTGCTCTTGAAGACCTTCAGGTAGGAATCTGCGTAAACCTCTTCATTGAGAATGATCCGGGCCGTAGCAACAGCATCCATCAATGACTCGTCGTTCACATCTACGATGGCCGCATCGAGCCCACAGGCCATGGCCATGACCATGAAAGTCCGGTTCACCAGTGAGCGGTCAACTGTCTTCTGGGATACATTGCTCAGCCCCACAATGGTCTTCGGCGCCGGGTTAGACAGGGTCTTGGCGTTCTGGATGGTTTTCAAAACCTCGACGGCGTGGTCTTGGGCCACGTTGACCGGAAGGATCAGGGGGTCGATGTAAAGGTCCTCAATGGGAAAACCGAACTCGTCAGCGGCAGCAACCAGTTCCATGGCCAGGGCCGTTCTGCTGTCGGCGTCCTTGGGGATCCCCTTTTTGTCCATGGTCAGGCCGATGAGTTTGGCGTTGTACTCCTTGGCCATGGGGAAAACCCGTTCGATCTTTTCCCGGTCCGCGTGGACAGAGTTGATCATCCCCGGCTTCTTGAGAAGCCTAAGCCCGGCTTCAATGGCATCGTAGTTGGTGGAGTCAAGGCAAAGTGGGATGTCGGTAACCTCCTGGATGGTTTTCACCAGCCACTTCATGGCATCAACCTGGTCTTCGGCCCTTGGGCCCGTATTGACGTCCAGGTAGTGGGCTCCAGCCTCGGTCTGCTTGATGGCCCAGGTGCGTACGGGCTCAGGGTCTTTCTTTGCAACGGCCCGGCCGATATCCTTGAACATCCCGTTGATTCTCTCGCCGACGAGAAGCATCTGCTGCAGCCTCCTTATGGATTTTTAGAACTTGTTGGGAACCAGCAGCTCTTGGAGGTTCTTCCGGGTTAGCCTAACTGCCTCGGGGTGCCGCATGACAAGGACGTGAGCCCCGGCCTGCAGGAGGGTGGTAGCCGTCAGGGTTTCCCACATGATGGCCCTTTCTTCCTGGTCACCCCAACCGGGAAATTCATCTTCCGGTGCATTGGCTTCCTTGGCCCTCCAGGCCTCATAGCCCACCGTACAGATTACGGGCATGGAGAGCATCTTATCACCCTGCAGGGCACCGAGCCGGATCCGCTCCATGATGGAATATACGTACTCGATCCCATAACCCAAGGCAGCAGCGGTGGGGTCGATAACGATCCGGTCGAGGGGCAGGTTCATTTCACTGATCAGGATGTTGAGCTGCTTGCAGATATTGATGTCAATGGGAGAGAGGGCAATAATGGAGTGTTTGTGCACCATGCAGGCAGCGGTTAAAGTCTTGTAGTTATCTTCTTCAGCCGTCCCCAGCAAAAGGTTCTCCCCGGCACCAGCCTCAGCCACCGTCGGCATGACCTCGTTGTCCTTATCGGCATCCCCACACCCGACCACGATCAGGGGAACTTTGACGGCCTTGAGAACCTCCTCCACTGTTTTGGCGCACTGTTCAGGGGTTTTATCCTCACCATCGGGGTTCGCCCCGTCCAGTTTCAGGTAAATGAGGTCGGCCCCAAACTCATCCACACATTTCCTCGCCCATGCTGCCGGGTCCTGCAGGACACCAGCAAAAGGCTTCTTGACATCTTCGTTCCAGTCGGGTTCTACATCCACTACTTCCATGGCGATTACCGGTGGGTGGGGAATCTCACCCTCAAACTGCAAGAAGGGAAGGGTCGAATCTCCACCAATGGTGATGGTGTGACTGCGGGTTCCGCCCTGGTCCTCGGTTGCCCCGATGACAACCTCGCCTACCTTGCTCGTATATCGTTCCTTTATCGGGTCCACGGCCATTACTACTCCCCCTTCTCGGTCAGACTTCGGTTTTCCTCCAGATTTCCTTTACCGCCTCAACGGCCGGGGAATCCCCGGGCAGGTCCACCAGAGGTCTCCCGTGCAGGTCATAATCGGCCACCTTTTGGTCGTAAGGCATCGTTCCGGCAACCGGCAAGCCCACCTTCTCGATTTCACCGGCGAGGGCCTCCAGTTCATTACCGGTGGTCTTGGTTACCACAAGGTGCATCTGCCCCACTTTCGTTTTCAGTGACCTCACTAGTTGGTGGGCCCGGGCCGCCGAGCGGATGCCCCTGGCCGTAGCATCGCTGACAATATAGAGCACATCCACTTCTCCGGCTGTGCGCCGGCTCAAGTGTTCCAACCCGGCCTCGTTGTCCATGACCACGTAAGGGTAATTCACCGCCAAGTCTTCCATGTGTTTCTTGAGGAGGTCATTGGGGTAACAGTAACACCCGGGCCCTTCCGGCCCACCCATGACCAGTAAATCCACGTCCTTGCTCTCGGAAAGGGCCGCATTGAGCCGGTACTGGATAAAGGTTTCCTTGGTCATCCCCGCCGGGACCGCACCGCGCTCTTTGGTCTGGTCCAAGATCCTTCCGATGGTTTCCTTCACTTCCAAGCCCAGGGCTTCATTCAGGTTGGCATTGGCGTCGGCGTCTACGGCCAGAATGGGGGTCTTACCGTCCTCAATGAGGTTCTTGATCAGGAGGGCGGCAAAGGTGGTCTTTCCGGTTCCCCCTTTACCGGCCACGGCGATCCGCTTGGTCAACGGAGTTCCTCCTTCCCAAAGGTCCCTTGCCTTCGCCTTCAACAACGGTGGAACCCTCCCAGGACCCTCTCCATGGGTCCCGCACCCGTCAAATAGCAACCGACGGGAAAAGACTTAAGTCCGTATGGGGTAAAAACATGGCAGAAACGAATTCATCCATGAAGTCATTCCCAACCGACAGCTCCACGTAGGTTATCTTTCGGGAAAGCTCCACGGCAGCATCAAAGGCCTCCCGGGACATCAAGGCCATCCGCGCCCCCTTTACAGAGGTGTTACCGACAAAGCGGAATCTCTCAAGGGGAACGTCAGGCAGAAGACCGATCCGAACGGCATCACGGACATTGAGGTAGTTTCCAAAGCCACCGGCAATATAAATACGTTCCACCGCCTCCACCGGCAGCTGAACCATCCTTAACAGAGACCGAATCCCGGCGTAAATGGCCCCTTTTGCCCGGAGAAGGTTCTTGACGTCCGCTTCCGTGATCACGATGTCTTCATCCAGGCCAGCCTCATCCGCCCATACCAGGACGAACTCGGGCCCATCTTCCCCCTCCCGGAGACGTGGGGTCTTGGGTTCCTGAAACTGACCCGCCCGGTCGATGATACCGGCCTTATGCAGGCTGGCAAGGCAGTCCACCAGGCCGGAGCCGCAAATACCAACCGGAGGTTTGTCGTCTACGGTTGAAATCGAAACCGAGTAATCCTTCGGGTCAATTGCCACCTTTTGGATCGCCCCGGGCATCGCCCGGGTACCATGGGTGATGCCTCCACCCTCAAAACACGGACCTGCCGAGCAGGCACATGCCATCAACCAATCCCTGTTTCCCAGGACAATCTCACCATTGGTTCCAATGTCGATAAAGAGTGACAGGGCATCTGACTCGGGGATATCCGTAGAGAGCAACCCAGAAACGATGTCTCCACCGACATAGCTGGCCACCGCCGGAAAGTTCACCACCAGGCCCTCCGGGTTGATCACGAGCCCTACCTCGGCAGCCTTGACCCAGGGCATCACCCAAGCGGCAGGAATATAGGGTTCGAGGCGGATGTACTTGGGGGGAACGCCCAGGAAAAGGTGTGTCATGGTGGTGTTTCCGGCACAGACCGCGACGCAGATATCCTTGCTCGACACCTCGTTGCGCAGGAGGATGTTTTGGATCAGCTCGTTAATGGTCTTTGTGACGGCTTTTTGGAGAACCTCAAGGCCCCTTTCCTGCTCTACGGTATAGATGATCCGGTTGATGACGTCCTCCCCGTACCGGGCCTGCCTGTTGTGGGTTCCCCTTTTATCCAGGGTTTCCCCTGTCTCCAGGTTCACCAGGTAGACCACCACCGTCGTCGTCCCGATGTCAACCGCAAGCCCCAAGGGTGGTCTTTTTGAAAGCCCTGGTTCCACATCAATGATCTTAGTCCGGCCCCCGTACTCAACCAGGGTCACCGTCACCTGCCAGTCCCCTTCCCGGAGGGTCTCCGGCAGCTTTTTCAGGACCGCCAGGCTGATCTCGGCATCCTCGCACCCGGTCTCCTGGCAGAGGGCTGCCTTGAGCCTGGTTAGATCACTGGCATTCTCGGTCAGATTCGGCTCGCCCAGGGAGAGCCGCACCCGGCGGCCGAAGGGGTTTTGCCCAAAGGTTTTACCATGCACGTCCCGGGCCGTCAGGACAGACGCGTCCTCCAGCAGGACCTGCTGCTTAAGGATCCGTGAACGGGCCGGAACCTCGAGTACCAGGTCGTCCTGGACACGGGCCCGGCAGGCAAGGACATATCCTGCCTTTTTCAAATGGAGCGGAAGGTCAGTCGTGTCCCTCTTGACCTTTCCGGACCGGACCTTAACCGCACACTTGCCGCAGGTTCCCTTGCCACCACAGGCGCTGTTGAGTTCTATTCCAGCGTCCGCCGCTGCTTTGAATAAGGATGTGCCTCCCCGCACCCGGACAGTGACGTCATCGGGGAGAAAGGTAACCTTGAATTGCCTCTCCACGGTCTAGCCTCCTCGGGTGAGCAACCTTCACAAGTCACATCAAAAAGTAGAGCAACCTTGACAAAGCCCATAAATCACGTCACGAGGCAAAGCGGCTGCGGGCGAAGGAAGGTATGCCTGCTGCCTCACGCGGTCCGACGATCACCTTCCAGCCGGAGGCCTCCTCCAGTTTACCGCTGATCACCGCCACGTGCCCTGGGATTACAATTTCGCGGTGGTTCACCTTCTCCTCAATTCCACAGGACTTGACGAATTCACCAACGATTTCACCAGAGAACTTGCCCGCCGCCCAGGCTGTAAGAACCGATGTTCCATCAGTATCAATAGCCAGGATATAGGACGGGACCTTGCTGGCTTCCACCTCTCCCTCCACGCTGAAATAGGTGAGGGAGAAATTGGTTGTTACGTAAACCGGGGAGTCTGGTGCGACTTCCCCTACCTGGTAGACCTTGGGTTCCACCTGGATCGGCTTTTGCGGATCGGTGAAAATATTGGCCCGGACTGTCAACAAGGGCATGATTTCATGCTTGCCGGAAGCCGAGGTGACAACAACACTGGCGTACTTGGCCACAAAAGCCGCCGCCTGGATCGTCTCATCCCGGGTGTTCTCACCCTGTGCAAAGGCAATGGTGGGGTACCCGAAAGGCCGGAACCTCTTCTTAATGGCCAGGCGCCGGATCTGGGTCAGGTCGGCCAGTACCCTGGATATCTCACGGTTTCCTGTATCCAGGACCAGTTCCTTGTATCCGAGGTCAACTATTTTCTGCACCAGTTCCGCCAGGCCGTCCAGGCCGTCACCCAGTACGGCCAGGGGACAACCATTCTCACTGGCCAGTTGGGTCATTTCCTCGTAGTTATCATTATTGGCTGCATAAAGGAGGGGTTTCTGGTCGGCTACCTCTGAAAGGGCCGCCCTCATAACCACCGGGTCCAGAGCAACTAGGACCAGGGCAAGGTTGGTTTTCCCGGCCACGGTCCTGGCTGTTCTGGCAAAGTTTGCCGCATCACCGGACTCATTGGTGATGGCCACAAGGTCAACCCGGTACTGTTGGCCGACCCGGTCGAAAACCAGGCCGTTGATGGTATCAAGCCTGGCTTGAAGTTCGTCTTCATCCAGGGCGTCAGAAACGGAAATGGCCACCCCGGTTGGATGGTAAAAGGTTTTCTCGTGCCGGAAGAGAACCTGCTCATCGCCAAGCTGGATTTCACGGTCACCGGTTCCGACCTTGACAAGCTTTATGGGCGGGGCTGAAGCCGACTCCAGGGCCTCCTTGGCCTCCTCGCTGACATAAGGGCAAGCTGACAGTTCTGTTTTCCCGGACGCCAGCGCCATCGCAAAGGCCAGGCAGGTAGGCGGACCACATTCGCCGCAGTTTTTCTTGGGTAACTGCTTGTAAATATCAAGCCCGGTCAAACCCATACACTCAGACATCTCCTTTCTCCATGAAGGTACTGGTTCGGGGCCTCCCCCGGCCCACGACGTCTGCCCGAACTTCCTTCAATTGCTTCCCTTGCTATCACGAAACTGCTCCTATCCGCCTCGCCCAGGGTGCTCCTCAGCTCGCCTTTCCTATTCCTCGGCCCTCCGGCCCTGCGGCCGGAGTGTCTCGTCTCGGAGCACCCCGGGCGTCCAACTCACGATACTACCCGATGAAGGGGCCGCTGAATACCGTCTCCAGTTTTCATCCTCCGTGGTGCCGTCCCCCTAGGCCAGCTGGGTTTCTCACCATGTCGTGTCTGCCGGATATCCGGCCTGGACCCTTACCCGATAATGGGGTCCATGGTCAGAGCGGGATGGCCCTTCTCTTCCAGGAACGGCAGGATCTCCTCAATGCTGGTACCGACGTCTTCATCAGCGATCTTATCCACGAAATCCTCCCCGAGGCCTTCTTCTTTGGCCCTCTGCACCAGGTCGTCACCCAGGTGTTCTTTCAAGGACTTGGGCATCCAGATGATCCTGGCCAA
This sequence comes from Candidatus Acetocimmeria pyornia, assembly GCA_004367365.1. Lineage (GTDB taxonomy): Bacteria > Bacillota > Sulfobacillia > UBA3575 > UBA3575 > Acetocimmeria > Acetocimmeria pyornia. The sequence goes on along the minus strand of SESX01000012.1, from coordinate 6,726 downwards.
CCCTCCGTCCGCCGGGATAAATTTCTTGCTGATAATGTAGGACTTGCCGATACCCATGAAACCGGGGGTCTGAACCCCGCCGCCGATCATGCCGGCCAGGGTGGAAAAGGTCATCCCTGCCGGCGTCATCCCGCTGTGTTCCCGCGTCGTGATGCAGATACCGTTTGCTTCCGGAACCAGGGCCATAATAGCCTCAAAACACCCGCAGGAGGTCATCGGCTTCTCCATGAGGGTATAGATACAAACCTCCTCCAGGGTTTGGTTGGAGGCATTGAAAAGGTAATCGTTGACACTCTTCCACGACCCCTTCATGGGGTCATTGGCCTCCCCTTTGGGAATGGGCTGGTTCGGACCAGCCGGGTTGATCTCGTAAGAGGCCTTGCCGTCCAGCCAAGTCACAGCCCCACATAGTCCCACCCGTTCCGGGGTAACGATGCAAACGTGGTTCGGGGCAAAGGATTGGCACAAGACACACGAATAGAAGGTGTCCACCGATTCGTCTGTTAGGCCGCGCATGCGTTCGTCCCGTTCATGGTATTTCTGTCGAGCGGCCTCAATCTTTTCCTCAATGAGCTTCGGGTCGGTGATAATTGTAACCTGTACCCGGTCGACAATAGAGGGGAATTCCTCCTTGAACTTGCCCACCAGGATCTCGCCCATGTGCTTGAACTTGAACCCTTTCTGGTATGCCTCCTTGCTCACCCGAAGCCAGGCCAAATCCCTCTGGGCTACATGCCACAGGCCCTCGGCGTAGTTAAGGAAATAATGGACCCGCCGCTCCAGGACCGGCTCGAAATCCTCCTGCATCTTCCGGCCGTAAATATCCACCATAATACCCATGGGCACCGCCGCGCCTTCCTCGAAGGCGTCGATTTCCGGCCCGATGACCTCGATTTTCTCGTCCTCGATCTGGTCCAGTCCCACCATCTGCACTAATTCAAAGGCAGTTGACTTTCCGCCGCCTATTTCCACGTAGACGTCAGCACGCCGGATGGTCTCGCCTTCAAAAGCAGGCCCGAAGTTAACCGGGATCGGGATCTCAACGTCCGTAACCTTGATGCCGCGTAGTTCCATGGCAAACTTGACCAGGTCGTCGTAATCTGGATGGGAGACATACCAGTCAGGAATCTCCTCCTCGAGCTCCTGGTCGGTCACCACTGGAAAACCTAAGAAGATAGCACCCAGTTCGGCGGCAACCTTGACCTCGTCAATTTCCCCCAGGTGGAGAACAAAGGCCCGTACCCGCCGCCGCTGGTAGTCGCGCTGCTCAAGCCGTTTCCCAGGCTCGATACCACCAAAGGCCAGGCCAGCCCGAAGGGCGTAATTGACGGCATGAATCACCTGGGTGAAATTACCCAGTGGGAAAGCAATGTAGTCGATCCCCAGCTTCATGTTCTCTTCCAGTAGCTGCTCGACGATCTCGTCGCAGAGGAAGATCATCATACCCTTACGCATTAATTCTTCCACGATTTGACGGGCATGGGCACTCGTCTTGGCACGGCCGACAATCACCGCCTGGCCCGGAATGGTCCAGTCCACCAGCTTGATCCCGTACATCCGCACCACCGGATCCGTCAAGAAACCAGTCCAGGGCTCAACCTTGGGTTCGTCGTTATTGAGGTAGTGTAAGGCTTCGATGATTTCAGCCGCGTAAAGGGTGGCTTCTCCCGCCAAGCGGGCGTTCTCGAAGGTAAGCTCTTCCCGCAGTTGGGCCCGAAGCCGGTTTAGGATCGGTGGAAGCTCACCCAGTTTTGTGACTTTTTCACCGCTCAAAGCGGTGATCACCGGGAGAAAGTAGGCTGTGTCGGGATACCCAACCTCGGCATCAGGCCCGTGCTCACGCAAAGCCTGGTTCAAAAGGATTTCTGCGTAGCTGGTGGCGATGATCGCTCCGTCATAAGCCTTTTGGAAAATGGACTTCCCCCGGTTGTTATTCTCGACACCGAACAACTGCTCGGACATTATCTTTTCTATTTCAAGAACATCAAGATTTTTTTCATGAAAGGCAGCTAAATCGAGTCCCTTTAGTACCACGCGTCAATTCCCCCTCTCCCGTGGTCTTACCAGCTGGAGGCCATAATACTTGTCTGGTACTTTTTGGCCGCATGCCGGTGGATCCCAAGCTTCCAGGCACGGTACTCAAGGGCATCCAGGAGCATTCTCGCAGCCACCTCGGGATCCCTTTCAAAGATGAAATGGCCTCCATAGACGTCGTGGGCAATCTGGGTGAGAATCCCGTACACCAGGCCACTGCCTTCCACCGGAGGCATGACCCCGACGTGAACCGGAATCCCCATGGCCACCGCCCAGGTCCCAATCGCAACCGCCTTCTCGTGCATCGCCTCAGGGGCACTGGCAACAAAGGGCACCCTGGGTACGTCCACGCCCATCTCTTCGGCCATGGCCGTCCAGAGGTCCGCCACCCGGCTGTTATCAACACAGGAACCCATGTGGAAGACCAGCGGTAGGCCGGCTTCCGGCTTGGCGGCCTCCTCAAGGCGCTTGATGAATTTTTTCAACCCCTCGCCCGCAAAGGCGTCCACGGCAGCAGGCGTCATCAGGCCCGCTTTGGCACAGGCGCCGGCCGAACACCCGGTAGCCACCAGGAACACATCGTTCTTGGCCAATTCCCGGATGATAGTTAGGTGGGCGTGATCCTGGGGCTGCTTTAGGTTGTTACACCCGGCAAAAAGGGCTACTCCCTTGATTTCACCGTTTTCAATGGCATCAGTCAGGACCTTGACAGGTTTCTCCGGATTGATGGCCCCAAAAAGGCTCATCAGGGCTTCCAGGCTGAATCCGGCAGTGGTTTTCTGTTTGTGCTGCGGGACCGATACTTCCCGGGAACCACGTTCCCGGTACGCCCCAATGGCCAGCCGGACCATTTCCTTGGCCTGTTCCAGGGCTTTACTCTCCTGAAAATCGAAATGGTATGAGCCCGGGATCTTCGCGATTTGGGATGTGGTGATGACCCTGGTGTTGAAGCATTCGCTGAGTGTACGAAGAGAGGGCTGGATACACTGGACGTCTACAACAATGGCATCCAAGGCCCCGGTCATGATCGCCACTTCCTGGGAAGCCTGGTTGGCCGCCAGGGCTACACCCTTGCGCATCAGGAGTTCGTTACCGGTACAGCAGATACCGACCACCTTCACGCCCTTGGCTCCAGCCTTCTTGGCCTCGCCTTCCAGCTCCCTGGCCGCTTCCACGACCATTTCACTCAGGGTAGGATTATGTCCGTGGGTAGCAATGTTTACATATTCGGGATCAATTACCCCCAGGTTAGACTCTGTTACCGTGGGGCGGGGAGTACCGAAAATGATATCGGCAAGGTCAGTAGCTATGTGTTCACCCGCAAAATCAGCCAGGGCGGCCTTGATGCCTCCAAAGATAATGTTAACCGGGTCGGCGTCCATCCCCATCACCGTCTGGCTCATCAGCTCGGAAATGGACCGGTAAATGTTAGAAGGTAGCACGTTACAGTGTTTAAACTTCTTGAACCGGCCCTCTGTGATGGTCGTGGTTAGGAACCGGGATGGTTCATCGCTCGCCCGGCTGTAATCCTCAAGTGCCGCCAGGGCCACTTCCCTGGCCAATTCCTGTTCACTCTTACCTTCAGTCTCAATTCCCAGCCGTGTGGCCACCCGCCGGAGTTTTTCCGGGTCCGTGATTTTGTAGTCGGGGGCTTTTCCTTCCGCTATTTCAAGCAAGGTAACGGCAATGTGACGCCCGTGGTCGGAGTGATTGGCCGAACCACCGGCAATGCTGCGTACCAGGTTTCTGGCCACCACCGTGTACTCCGTGGCTCCGCAAATCCCCTTTTGGTGCACGTCACTCCTGGAACTCAGGCGACAAGGGCCCTGGATACAGATTCGGCAGCAAACCCCGGTCAGGCCGAATCCACACTGGGGCTGCTGGGCCACAAAGCGATCATACGAGGTGGTAGCCTTCAGGCCCCTCTCTTGAAGGCCGGAAAGACCTTCCATGACAGCGGGGTCAGCACTTCGTTTCGGATCGCCTGGTCGCTTCAACCTGGTTTGGTCCGTTATCTTGCCGACGACAGTGTTACGGTATCTCGGCATCGCTCACTCTTACCTCCTTGTTCCGGTAATCCTCCCGACCGAAACAGCTAGTGCTAAAGGCCGGCTCACCCCTTTCGTCCACCGTTTTCCTTCTTTAACCACCCTCTTGCCTCTTAATCACCTTCATACCTTGTCCGTCCGGTTAACCACTCCTTGACACCTAAAAAAACTTGATAAGGTTAAATAACACTTCGACGATTGGCGACACAAATCCTTCTCAATTCATATTTGCGAAAATATCACACATAATTATTAGTTTTCTGAATATTACTCTGCCTGCCTCCCATTTTTGACGATTTAATTATAACATCCCCTCCCAGCTGAGGGAAAACCACTAATCCCGACCTAAAGGTAATTGCCGCAGGTTCAACCGCCCAAGCAAGACTGGGCTCAGTCGTTCGCCTTCTTACTACAACACGGGACTGGTTAAAGCTTGTTTTATGTTTACCTGTCCTCTTCCCCAGGGGCGGCAGTGCGCAGCCTCGCCACGGCATCGCCGGCAAGAACCACCAGGTCCTCGGTCGCCAAGTGCTCGGGGGCAGTCTGGTCGTAAAGAACTGTAGCCGAAGGGCCGAATTCCTCGTCTCCCTCCCAGAGGACAAAGGTGATGGGGACCAGGGGAAATGCCCACAGGGTAACGGAAGCATCACCGTATTCTCTCTTGGTACCACCCAGCTTCTTCCCCGCGGCCAGGAACCGGCCTGGGTTTCGGCCAAAGAAGCGTACCAACCGGTTGACAACCCGGTGGCTGAAGGGTTCCAGGTAGATCTCCCCGCCCGGCAGTTCCTTGAAGGAGATCAGCTTTCCCTTCGGCGGAAGGCCACTCGCACCGGTTAAGTAGTGGAGAACCAGGATGGCCGTGGTGAGTGATACCTCGCCTCCACCTGCCCGGTAAACCTCGCCGCCGGGGAAGTCAACCAGGAGGCTGTCGCCAAAGTACGGAACCTCAAACCTGGAACCCTTTTCGTCAAAGGCACACCTCGAAAAGAGAGCCATGTCCTTCACGTTCCCAGCCGCAAGCTTCTCCCGGGCCATGTTATAAGCAGAGTGGTAGTTGAGACCCGGGCCACTCCCCCCCTTTTGCTTCTCGATACCTTGTTTCTGGCTTCCTTTTTTCATGCTCTCACCTTCCCCTACGGATTGTCTGCACGAATGCAGCAGCTGGTGGAAAGATATCGACCTTCAACCGCCTGGGTCCCCTCCTTACTTCTTTGTCCCCAGGCCCACGGGGACCACGGCATAAGCGCACTGGCATCGCACAAGCCCAGGCCGGCGAACCATCACTGAAAGCTCCACCGCGTATCTACTTCTACGAAAATGCTGGTTCCACCCTTGCATTCTCATCCCTTGTGGTGCCGCCCCAGGTGGCGGCATGGAGCACTTCTACGAAAATGCCACTGCCCGCCTCGCCCGGGGTGCTCCTCCACTCGCCTTTCCTATTCCTCGGCCCTTCGGGCCTGCGGCATAACCGGTCTCGTTCCGGAGCAACCCAGGCGTGCAACTCATGATCCTGCCCGATCAAGGGGCCGCTGAATACCGCCTCCAATTTTCATCCTTCGTGGTGCCGCCGCACCGCAAGGCAGCATGGAGCACCAGTCTCACCTGAGGTCAAGAGATTCATTGACAAAACCGCGTCAGCTTGCACCTTTGTCTACCCTTCAACGAACAGGGTGGGAACTCGAAAAGCCCCTGGTCTCCCTAGGGGGTGTTTGGAACTCCGCAACCAGCATCCCTGCCAGGATGAGAAGGGAGCCCAGAACTTGCTGGACGCTCAACATCTCCCTTGCCAGAAGATAGGCCATCAAGAGGCCAAAGACCGGTTCCATGGTAAAGATGATGGCTGTGTGGCTTGGGGTGCTGTACCTCTGAACACTGTTTTGAATTAAGAACGCCACGGAAGTGGCCGGAATGGAGCAGATAATAAGTCCAACCCAAACGGGCCTGGTAAACCATGCAGGAAAGCTTTCCGTTCCCAAGGCTATTATCAAACTAAGGAGACTGACAGTGGCGATTTGGGTCATGGCGAGGACTACCGGGTTGTGCTCCCTAGCATAGCGCCCCACGGCCACGATGTGGCCGCTGAAGCATATGGCGCAAAAAAATACGAGAAGATCTCCATAATTAAGGTTGGAAATGCCCCCACGGAGGGTTAACAAGGCCAACCCGGCTGTGGCGCTGATGACCCCAACCGTCACAAAAAGGCCGGGCAGCTTCTTCGCCAGGAAGGAGGAAAAAACCGGGACCAAGACGACGGCAAAGCCGGTTATGAAGGCAGCCGTGGCAGGGCCGGTGTACTTGAGACCCACCGTTTGGAAGCCGTAACCCCCAAACAAGAAAAGCCCGATCAGCACGCCGGCCTTCATCGTCTCCCAGTTAGCGTACCGGAACTGCCTGCGGCAGACCAGGGCCAGGAAAAGAAAAGCGATAAAGAAGCGTAGGGCTAGAAAGTAGAAAGGTCCTATCCCAGACAGAGCATCGTCTACAACCACAAAAGTCGCGCCCCATATAAAGGCTACAAACAACAGGGCGAGATCAGCTTTGACTTGCTGTCGTCTCTCCTGGTCCAATGGGCAGCACCCTCTCGGCATTTACAGGGAAATTCTCTTTAACTACTTTGCACAACTAACGGAAAAAAGCTGGTTCC
>SESX01000119.1 GCA_004367365.1 Candidatus Acetocimmeria pyornia | reverse complement strand
CTGTACCCGCAGAAAGGACATTCAAGCCTCTCTTTCATGGTCCCACCATCCCTGTTACCCCCCCAGCCACAACCCAGCTCCGATGCCGGTGAGCAAGGTATTGATCAGAAAGCCCACCAGGAAGGCAAAGGGGAAGATGAAGAGCGTGATGGCAAGGGTCGTTTTCCAGCCCCTCTCCTTCACCATCATGGTAAACTGGGCGACACAAGGAACAAAGAGCGTCAGGGTTGCGGCCGCCACCACCAGTTGAATCGGGTTCAGACCCCCGGACTGGTGCAAATCGTAGAGACCGGCAGCCCCGTAATCACGGCGGAAAAAGCCAAACAGAAACACCCGGGCCGCCTCCGGAGGAAGCCCGATCCACCTGACCACCGGCTCGAGAACGCGGATGACGGTTTCGAACAAGCCGGTCATCCGCCCGACCCAGATCAGGACACTGGCCAGAACAAATAAAGGTAAGACCTCCAGCAGGTACCAGTGCATGCGGGTATAGGTCTTGGTGATCACGTTTCCCAGGCGCGGAAGACGCAGCGGGGGCACCTCCATGTAAAAACTGGGCCGCTCCCCGGGCAGAATTTGGGCCGACAAGTACCCGATGAAAAGGAAAACAAAGAGAATAAAACCAGTCCAGATCAAGAGTGCCGCTCCGTTCCCAGACAGCAGGGCCAAGATCACCCCGAGTTGGGCCGAACAGGGAATGGCGAGGGCCAAAAGCAGGGTGGCAATCACCCGTTCCCGGGGGGTCTCCAGGGTCCGGCTGACCATGGTGGCCATGGTATCACACCCAAACCCCAGGGTCATGGGGATCACCGCCCGGCCGTTGAGGCCGATGCGCTTGAACAGGATGTCGACCAGCATCGCCAGGCGCGGCAGGTAGCCGGAGTCTTCAATGATGGAGAAAACAAGGAAAAAGGTCCCGACCACCGGAAGCACGATGGCAACGGCGTACCGGATTCCAAGGGTAACAATCCCGTATTCCAGGGCCAGCAGCTCCTGGATCGGCTGGTACGGGATATAGGTGGTTACCAGCCTATTCACCACCGGGTTGATCTGTGCCTCGAAGATCTCGGTCTCCAGGTAGTCCACGAGGGTTCCCGCCCCGAAAACCCCGACCAGTTGGTACAAACCAAAATACAAAACCAGCACGAGGATCGGAACACCGGTTACCGGGTTCATGGTCAGGTCGCTGAGCCAATCCGAGAGGTTGACCCTTCGGGTCCGGTGGAAGGAGATTACACCCTTGAGTAAGTTCTCAACCATCTCTTTTCTCCTCAGCATGACCCTGTACTCCAGGGGTGCGTCCTCTTCCTCTTCCCAGGCTTTGAGCTCCTCCCGGACGGCCCGGGAAACGGCCCGCGCCTTGTGTGCCCCCTCTCGCCGCCCAACCTGTTTCAGAAGCTTTTCGTCCCCCTGCAGCAGGACCAGGGCCAAACCCCGCCTGGAAATCGGGTATTCCCCCGATAACAGTCCTTCCACCCGCGCAGCAGCCCTTTCCACCGCGTCTCCGTAATCTACCTGCAGGTGCGAGCCAGGACGATCCCCATCCACGTAGGCGGCAATCACCCGCCGGAGAAGGGAAAGCCCCTTGCCGGTGGTGGACACTGTACCAACCACCGGGATCCCCAGTCTTTCCTCCAAAAGCTTGAGGTCAAAATGAAGGCCAAGCCGCTCCGCCTCGTCCATGATATTGACAACCAGTATCACTGGAAGGCCTGCTTCAAGTAACTGGAGGGTCAACCCCAGCATGCGCTCAAGGTTCTTTGCATCAACCACGTGAAGAACAATCTCCACTTTTTCCCCCAGCAAAAGGTCTCGGGAAACCCTTTCCTCTTCAGTAATGGGAACCAGGGAGTACAATCCGGGGGTATCAATCACCTCGTACTCCTGCCCACCGAACTTACCTTTTCCCCGCGCCACTTCAACCGTGGTCCCAGGGTAGTTGGAAACCGTCACATAGGCCCGGGTCAGGTAGTTGAAAATGACACTTTTCCCCACGTTTGGGGTCCCGACAATCAGGATGCGCCGCTTCCTGAGGTCGGCAGCCGGAATCGACCGCCCAGGCGGGGGGTCTGAGCCATGGCATCTGCGACCACCAAACCTTTTCATGAGATCCGCAACCGGCATCCGGACACCTCCGAGGGTGATAATCATTTTCACAAGAGAGGCAAAAGAAAGGGACGTGATGATGATATTGACTCTCAATGCCATTATAGCTCAAAAAAAACATTTTGTCCAAGGTTTGATAGGCCCTACCATTTTTATTTTCCAGCCCAGAGCCTCTCTTTCGCACCCCTTAGCCCATTTCCCTTCCCTTCTCCGCCCCTGCAGGCTGGTGGTCGAACCCACTCGTCTTAGGCCGGAACGGTAGACACAGGGAAGGGGTTTTCTCCTTGGGCTTGGCGCCGTGAACCAGGTCCATGTGTAGGGCCAGGTGCTTAATCCTACCGGAGGGCCCTTTGTACAGCCTGCTCCATCTGCTCGGTAGTCATCCCGCCCGGTACCAGTTCCACGATTACCCCGCGGGCATCAATAAAGAAGCTGGTGGGAAATCCGCGGATGAGGTAACGGCGGGCGACAGCCTCATCTTCATCGAGCAAAACCGGAAAGGTATAACCGTTCTTTTTTAGGAACCCGGATACTTGAGCCAGGCTCTCCCCGACGTTGATTGCGTACACGGCCATGCGGTTACCGTAACGGTCATGGATCTCCTGAAGGGAAGGCATTTCCTCAACACAATACTGGCACCAGGTAGCCCAGAAATTCAAAAAAACCGCCTTCCCCCGGAGGGAGGAGAGGGTAACCTGGTTTCCTTCAAGGTCCCTCAGGGTAAAATCCGGGGCCAGGTAGCCCAGCTGGGGTCTTGCCTCCAGGTCACCTGGAGGTTCGGCCTGCCCACCGGAAAGCTGAAGGGCAGCAACCAGAAAAAGGATGAAAACCACGGCGGCAGCCAGGAAGTAAAAATGCCTTGTGCTCAAGTGATCACCCCGTTTCTGTTGGAGTCCCCGGCCGTTCTTTCAGCCGAGGCTTCCACTCAATTTGGAAAAATACCCGGTGAAGAGGGCAATGCCCATTAAGACAACCAGGAAACCACTCACCTTCTGGATGGTTCCCAGGTATGGGGATAAACCCCGGATCCTTTTCAAAGCCGTTGAAAGGAGCAAGGCAGAACCCAAAAAGGGAAGAGCCAGGCCAAGGGAGTATGTAGCCAGGAGGACTGCACCGGCTTGCATGGAGGCCGTGCTGCCGGCCAGGATCAAGATCGAGGACAGAATAGGGCCGATACACGGGCTCCAACCAATGGAAAAGGCGGTGCCAGTGAGAAAAGAACGTACCGGACCCACCTTTCCCGTCAAGGCTTTCCGCCCGTAATACCTGTTGAGGGCAGATAAATTCAAAATACCGGACATGTGCAGTCCAAACAACACCACCATCACCCCGCCGGCTTTTTCCAGCAGGGTCTTGTGGGCCAGGAACCACTGTCCCACGACACTGGCTGAAAGGCCTAAGAGGATAAAAACCAGAGTGAAACCAAAAACAAAGGCTGTCGCGTTGAAAAAGAGCCGTCGCTGTGCTGTAGGCCGGACCACCTTGTCCGCGCCGAGTTCCTCAACAGTCTGTCCAGTGAGGTAGGCAAAGTAACTGGGCACAAGGGGAAGAATACACGGGGACAAAAAGGAAATGAGTCCACCTCCAAAGGCGGCCAGGAGTCCCGTTTCACCCACACCCATACGACTGCCCTCCTGTCGTAAGAAGGATTCCTCGGCCCGGCAGGGCCCCAGGAAATTATACCACACCCGGTACCCGTTTGGGTAGCCCCAGGCACAGGATCCCGTTCTTCGCCCTCCCAGGATATTATATAGTACGACTTCGAGTTTTCCTAACCGCTGGTTCAATTTCCTGGAGCTTTGCCAAAAGCTCCACGGTACTGTCCACCACAACCGCCCCCTTTTCTATCAATTCGGCGCAAATCGCTGACGCCTTCCCTCCGGTATAGTCCCTTTCCCTAATTGGGGTGCCGTCAACAAGGATCACCCTTTTCCCACGCTCCTGGGCTCTCTTGACCGCAACCAGGTTCTTCAAGTTCCCGTGACCGTACGGGATGCTGGCCACGACCACCACATCCGCCCTTTCCATCAGCTTCAGGGTCGATTCCAGGTTTTTCTCTGTCACCGGGGAAAAAGGGGCTGCCTCCTCCAGTTCCAGGTTGAAAACCCTTGCCTTTTCCCAGTCAGCGTCTCCGATGTTCAGGGTCCCTGCGCTCACCTCAAACCCCTCAAAAACCAGGCGCTCCATCAGTAGACCTGCAACCCCGCCACCGCAAACGAGATGAATCTTCATGCCGCGATCCCTGAGGTGCCCATCTCTCTTGGAAAGAAGGGTTACCTGGGGGCACCCATAAACCGGGTGCTCCTTGATAATCACCGGGCTGCGGTAGACATTCCTGATGTTTTTCTGGGTGACCACCTCACACGGCTTTCCCATGGCGTGGATCCTTCCCCTGTTTAACAAGATCAGGAGGTCACAGTATTGAGAAGCCAGGTTCAGGTCGTGGAGAACAACAATTACCGTCAGGTTTTGGTTTCGGTTTAGTTCCTTGATGAGGTCCAGGATTTCAACCTGGTGGTTAATATCAAGATGAGAGGTAGGTTCGTCCAGGAGGAGGACTGAAGTATCCTGGGCGAGGGCCCTGGCAATAACGACCCGTTGCAGTTCACCACCACTGAGCTCGGTGATCAATCTCTTCCTCAGATGGCTAGTCTTGGTCACCTCCAGAGCCCACCCGACCTTGGCCAGATCCTCCCTGGTTTCCTTTCTTAGGTTTTTCGCATGGGGATGTCTTCCCATCAAGACGATTTCCTCAACGGTAAAATCAAAGTTGATACCAGTCATCTGCGACACCACCGCCATCAGGCGCGCTGCCTCCCTGGGGCTCATGGAATAGACCTCTCTCCCGTCAAGGTAGACGGTCCCCTGGGCAGGCTTCAAGACCCTGCTGATGGCCTTGATCAGGGTAGATTTACCCGAGCCGTTAGGGCCAATGATGCCCAGGAAATCCCCTTTCCGGACGGAGAGCTTGACCCCTTCCAAGACCGGTTCCGCGGCGTATGAACACGAGATTCCCAAAACCTCGATAAAGGTCTCGGCCACCTTTCCCCTCACCCCTTGGCTCTTTCCCCTGACTAACACAGATACTTCCGGTTAGTAGCTGGTTTTTCTTTTCTTGAGAAGATAGATAAAGAACGGTCCTCCGAACATGGCCGTGACAATCCCGACAGGTAGTTCCGTCGGGGCGAACACAGTACGGGCGATGGTATCAGCCAGTAACAAGAAGGTACCCCCGGTCAATGCCGAGGCAGGGATTAACCACCTGTGGTCAGGTCCAACAGCGATTCTCACCGTATGGGGGATGATCAGTCCCACGAACCCGATCAGGCCGCTTGACGCCACTGAGGCCGCCGTTAGAATTGAGGCTGTCGCCAGCAAGATCTTTTTCACCCGCTCTGTTTCGATGCCCAGGTGGACCGCCGTGTCCTCACCAAGGAGCAGGATGTTCAGGTCCCTGGCGTAGTAAAAAGCGATCAAGATGCCGGCCAGAAAAGAGACCAGGGTAGAATAAACATAGCTCCAGCTCCTGGAAGAAAGGCTTCCCATCATCCAGAAAATAATGTGGCCCAGCTTGTCACCGCTGAGGTAGGTGAGCAGAGAAACCACGGCGGAAAGAAATGAGCTGAGGGCAATCCCGGCCAGCAACAGGGTTAACACCGGTACCCGGTGTCCAACCCTGGCCATGTTGTAGACCAGGAAGACGGCCAGAATTGAGGTTAAGAAGGCCAGCATCGAAACGGCTCCAATGCCCAGAAAACTCAGGTTCAGGGAAAGGAAAATGGCAAGAGCGGCCCCGAGAGCTGCCCCTGACGAAGCCCCGATGATGTAGGGGTCTGCCAGGGGGTTCTTGAATATTCCCTGGTAGATAGCCCCCGCTACACTGAGACAAGCCCCGACCAGAACGGCAAGAAGGGTTCTCGGCAGCCTGACCTGAACCAGGATCGTTTCGTGGGTCTCCTTCCAACCACCGGTGATCCCCTTCCCCAGGACGGGCACCTTGCTGGCAATGATGGCAATGATTTCCTTAAACTCGATCTTTACCGCCCCGATACCATTAACGGCGACAAAGACAAGGCATAAGACTATCAATGCAGCTGTAAGGTATAAAGTCTTATTCACCATCGGTCCCACCAAACCCCTGAACCGAACACCTGGATTTCTTAGAGGCCTATCCCCGGGGGCCTTCGGGAAGACCCCCGGGAGACCCATCCCCCCCGGGTTTGCGGTATCCCATTCTTTCTCCCGGATAAGCCAGGCTAGCTAGTGTCCGGATTCTAGATTCTAATGCAGCTAGTCCGGTGGCTGCGAACTGTGGTCATGAAATCTAGAAGCCCGTTTCTGCCGCTTCGTTCGTGTTCCTGCTTGTGGCCTGCAAACTGTGGTCATGAAGTATAAAAGTGCAACCATGAACCGCAGCCGAGACCATCACTTGGCCCTCTCCGGGTGGATATACTGGAAAAACTGTTCCAGCGCGTCAACTATACGCGGTCCAGGGCGGTTGACCATATCCTGGTCGACACCATAGATACGTCCATCTTTTACGGCCTTAATGTTTTCCCAACCAGGTCTGTCGGCAATCCTCCCCATTGACTTGGAGCCGTGACCGTACTGATGGATGATCACATCCGGATTCCGGTCAATAACCTCTTCCAGGCTCAACTTCGGGTAACGAGTCTGGGCCTCTCCGGCCAGGTTGATACCCCCCGCCATCTTGATGAGGCTGTCGACAAAACTACCTGGACCAGCCGACATCAGGGGGTCGTCGTAAAGCTCATAGTAAACAAGGGGCTTGTCCTCTTCCCTTATCCCCTTAGTTTTTTCCTGGATGGCGGCAATCCTCTTTTTCATCTCGGCCACCAGGCGGCGCGCGCTCTCTTCCTGACCGGTCGCCGAACCGACCATTTTGATGGACTCAAGTATTTCAGAAAGGGTTGACGGGTTCACCACAATTACCGGTACCTGGAGCTTCTCAAGTTCTTCCACGGTCTTCTGATGCATGGACGTGGCCAGAACCAGGTCCGGTTCGAGCTCGATCAGCTTCTCGAGGTTCGGGTCACTAAACCCCCCAACCTTTTCTTTTTCCAAGGCTTCTTCGGGGTAATTGCAGTATTCTGTAACACCAACAATCTCGTCTTCAAGGTCGAGGGCAAAAAGTATTTCTGTATTGGACGGAGCCAGGGATATGACCCTTTCCGGTTTTTTCTCGATGACAACCCCCCTCCCCAGGTCGTCCACCACGGTTTTCGGGAACCCTTCCGCTCCCTGCCCCTGGTTTGTGCCGGTATCTCTTGCAGCCTGCCGTAGACAACCAGAAAGCAAACCAACAACCAGCAGTACCACAACCAAGGCCCATAATACCCTTTTGCGGTCCATTTTCACTCCCCCTGTAAAGACCCGGTCATCGAACATATCGGCCCGGCGGGACCCCCTTGCCCCTTGCCCACCTTCCAGCGCGCCCTGGCCTGTATTCCGGCTGCCGCCGTCTAGGGCTCACGGGACCGGTGTGCCGCCAGCCTACGTCCCCGGGAACTGGTGTGTCCAAACCTACAAAGCAGCACGAAAAACAAACAAAAAACCCGGCCGTTCAAACCGGGCAAAGCCTTCTGTCCTGCATAGTACCCACCCCTTTCCTCGAGGGTTAATTCGATTTTTCGGCAGGTCTCCTGGCTCCCGGCTCATTGCTTACCAACGCCTTCCCATCGCAAGGATAGTGGCATGATGTCGGCTCGCTTCCCCGGTCACAGTGGCGGGCCCGCTCGGGATTCTCACCCGATTCCCTTTTAACCTGTTACAGGACCGAAAA
>SESX01000118.1 GCA_004367365.1 Candidatus Acetocimmeria pyornia | reverse complement strand
GTCACGGCCACCCAGAAGGAGGGCAGGAAAACAGCGGTGAAAAAGGCCACGAGGCGGATCAGGCGGATGAGGGAGGAGTAGATGGGATTGGTGTAGTAGTCTTCAGGGCTTTGGAGTTCTTCGATGAAAAGATGGGGCACCGTGAGGACAAAGGGGGTCCCGTCGACAAAGATACCTACCCGTCCTTCCAGGAGCTTGGCCACCAGGGTGTCGGGACGTTCTGTCCTGCCCACGGTGGCAAAAATGCTGTGCGGGGTATCGTTAATCAGTTCCTCGATGTAACTAGACTCCAGAGCCCCGTCAATATCGATGCGCCGGACCCTTCTTCTCACTTCCTCAACGACCTTGGGGTTGGCGACCCCCTGGAGATAGGCGATGGTGACCCCGGTCTGCGTGCGCCGCCCAACCTGGAAGCGTTCCAGCCGCAGGTTGGGGTCCTGCAGGCGCCGGCGGAGGAGGGCGGTGTTGACCCGGATGGCCTCGGTAAAACCCTCCCTGGGGCCCCGGACCACAGTTTCGATCATGGGTTCCCCGACCGGCCGGACTTCAAAGCCCTTGGTATTGGCCGAGATGGCCCGGTCTGACCCGTCCACCAGGAGGCTGGTGTTCCCGGCTAAAAGGGTGCGCAGGACATCCTGCAGGGTGCGGTCTTCCTTGATTTCGCCGATTAAAACCGCCGTGTTCCAGATCCGGTCGAAGGCGTTCTGCCTGTTCAGACCCTTGGTAAACCCGGTCTTTTGGGTCTCAATGATCAGCGGGTTGAGAAGACTTGTCCTGATGGACTCCCTCTCCACCATTCCGTCGATAAAAGCCAGCGCACACCGAATGCCGACCGAACCAGGCCCGACGGTGAACCTCCTTACCACCAGGTCGGAGCTGTTGCCCAGTACGGCCTGTAGGCGCTGCACGTTCACATCCAGGTCTTGAGACAGGACAACGGGGTCCTTTTCTCCGGGCAAGAAGTGGAGCTCATCAGGAACTGGGTACCGTGAAATTGCATTCTTGAGGTTGCTGGTGAGTCCGAAGGCTAGGTTCAGGTAAAGGTTGGAGGCCTGGAGCAGTTTCAAGGCTTCCTCTAATTCTGCCCGGGTGAGCTCCTTTTTTTGGTTGTACCCGAGAGAGTTTGCCAGGTTTACTCACCCCTTAAAAAAACCCTGCTCCTGGTGCCGAGAAGCCACCGGCTTAGTTTTTTCCTAGGTTACCACCTTGGGCTTGGAGAGGTGTCATTTAACACATAGTTTTTGAAATCACCCGGGTCTTATACCAGCCGAGGGCAAAAAGATGAGGGTCTCAGAGACCCGCAGCTGGCGTGCAACCTTTACGAAATACCGCTTCCAATTTTCATCCTTCGTTTTTCATCCTTCGTGGTGCCGCCCTTTGTGGCGGCATGGACAATTAGTGAGCATTTACCCCTGAAGGCCCCTGCCTTTGAGTAGAGTTGGTGTGTGATACAAGGTCGGCCTCCGCTGATGGGCTTTCTCATGACCAGTTCGGGAATCAGGGTTGGAGTGAAGGGTTTTGTGCCAGCTAGGGCGAAACGTGCAACCTGTAACCAGGAAAGGGAGAGGTGCGCAATGATATCTGGAGAAAGAGTTGCAGTCATCGGAGCGGGGACCATGGGCCACGGAATGGGGTTTGCCCTGGCCAGGAAGGGCTACCAGGTGACCCTCATGAGCCGGAAGCCTTCATCCCTTGAGTTGGCCAGGCGTGCAATCACTGATACTGCCGATCTTTTTTTGGATCATGACCTCATGAGCAAGGATGAAAGGGAAGAAACCCTGAGCAGGATTGAAATGACCACCTGCCTGGAAAAGGCACTAGATGGAGCCACCTATGTTTTTGAGGCAGTTCCGGAGGACTTGGATACCAAGCGCGAAGTTCTGCGCCAGGCTGAAAGGTTTATGCTTGAGGATGGCCTGCTGGCAAGTACCACCTCGGCCTTTGTACCGTCTTTGCTCACCGGCTCTCTCACACGCCCGGAACGGTTCGTGGTTGCCCACTTCTGGAATCCTCCGAGCGTGGTAGCCCTGGTGGAGGTTGTGCCTGCTCCCATTACATCCGGGGAAACAGTGAAGGAAATCTGCGAACTTTTGCAGAGAATCGAAAAGTTTCCGGTGGTTCTCAAGAAGGAAATACCTGGCTTTATCGGCAACCGCCTCCAGCTTGCCGTGCTGCGCGAAGCCCTCTGGATTGTGGAATCCGGTGCCGCCGGCCCGGCGGAGGTAGACCAGGTGATGAAGATGACTTTGGGGCAAAGGTGGGCCCGGCTCGGGCCAATTGAAGCGGCTGACCTCGGCGGACTGGATGTGTTTCTTGCCATCTCAGACTACCTGGGCAAAACGTTCCAGCCTGCCTTTGACCCACCGGAAATTCTTCAAGAAAAGGTTTCCCAGGGCAAGCTGGGGGCGAAAACAGGCGAGGGTTTCTACCTCTGGTCGGATGATAGGGCCAGGAAGGTGAAAAGGGATAGGGACCAAGCCCTGCTTCAATATGCCTGCGGGTCTCGGCGTCAGAGTGGGGCCGAAAAACCTTGAAGGGTAAGGGAGGGTGCATGGCGGGTGTATTAAGGCGAGGAGGAAGCTGCTGCAGGTTTTTCGGGGGACTAAAGCGTGTTGACACGGACAGCCTTATCAATGATATAATTGTGTCAATAATCTTACCATAAATTCAATTTTCACTGGGAGGTATGGCAACTGGACGAGTTGATTGAATACCTAAAAGTCCTGGCTGACCCCACACGGATGAAAATCCTGAAATTCTTGTTGGAAGAACCGGTTTACGTTTGTGAACTCGCTGAGGTGCTGGGCATCAGCCAGCCGACTGTTTCCCAGCACCTCAGGCGCCTGAAAGGCGTGGGTTTGGTTGAAGAAAACAGGGAAGGCCGACGTATTTGTTACCAGATTAGCCGACAGGTTTTTGAGCGGTACCAGGAAGAACTTAAGATTTTCCTGGATACCCCCATAAATACACTCCCGGAGATGTCTCAGGAATGGACCAGGTATCTTGAGGCGAAAAACAAAAAGGAGATCCTTGCTTGTAAAGAACTCCAGTAGAGCGCCCGTTCAGAACCCGGGGAAAGTCTTGGGTGCCGGATTTCTTGACACGGTTAGGGGAGTGGAAGGATTGCCAAGACCGCCCAAGGACCGACGGGTAGAATTCATACCGCACCTGACGTACTTCAAACCCCAGGGGGTCCCTCTGGGTTTCCTCGATGAGGTGGCCCTCACGATAGAGGAGCTGGAGGCGCTGCGCCTTAAAGACCTGGAGGGCCTCGATCAAGAAGGGTGTGCAAAGAAGATGCAGGTGGCCAGGACGACCTTCAGGCGGATCCTGGTTTCCGCGCGGGCCAAGGTCGCCGAAGCGCTAATCAACGGGAAGGCGATCCGTATTGAGGGAGGAAACTACCGGCTGGCGGTAGCAAGGTTTATATGCCTGGAATGCATGTATGACTGGGAAGCAGGGGGAATCCAACGACCTTGTCCCAAGTGCGGCGCCAGGAAGGTTCAGCGCATGGAGCAAAACGGCAGTGATTTTCACCACCCGCACCGAGGCGACCGGGGGCGGTGGCCTGAAAAAAAGGGTGGCAGTTGAGGTACTTACTCTTCTTCCTCTTCGACCACTTCTCCTTCCACATCAATGACGTTCTCCCCGGGCGCTGTCCGGGTTTTTTCTCTTCCCTGTTGGAGATCCCCCTGGGCGGAGCGTGTGAAGATGTGGAGGGCTAAGAGGGTAAAGAGGAGGTCATCCAAAGGGACCAGTGGGATAAGATCAGGCAGCAGCCAGTAGGCTGGAATAATTAGGGCGAAGAGCCATTTTTTATTTTTATTGACATCCGGGTGTAAAAAGAGCCGGATGAACTGCCAGGGGAAACCGCTAGGCCTCACCGGCCTGACCTCCTCCCTTGAACAGGGTTTCTGCTGCGAAAATGTCCCAACGGCCCCTGCTTTCCTTGGCGGCGTTACGCTCACCGTATAACCGCATGGTTGTCTTGAACCTCGGCGGCACCGGGCCGCAGCCACAAACTCGCCCTCCGGGCTCGAACAGGTGGCTGCGGCTGGTCCTTTGCCGCCTTGGGTTTTTGAAGTCGTTCGCTGACAGCCGCTCAGGAAGCCCGCGCCTGCCCCTTCGTTGCTATCCCTGGTACAGGCTGCAACCACCGGCTTGTTCCTGTTTTTCATCCTTTGGGGTGCTGTCCCGCGGCGCCATACTCATTCTGGGCCCAGGTCCCTACCCTGCCTGTCCCTGGCAAGGAGTTTACCTAGAGACTCCTGCCTGCTAGAACCCCTGCCGCCGGCGACGCAGAGCACCGCCGAGAACAGATTTACCGGTTCCGTCTGTTGCCGGTCGGGTCAATGTTATTGATGTGGCAGTATAAGCCAATTCCAAAGATGGTAACACCGATGAACCCAACGATGGCTGTAAACAGTTGGATCCCCATCGAGAAAGCGATGATGGCGAGGAGAATAAAGACCCCACCGTTTAACATCATGAACTTGGGGAATGGCGGTGGGGCATATTTTTCCTCATCACTCAACTGTGAGACACCTCCTCGGTTAATTACTCCTAGCAGAGCAGGTTGGTCCTTCCGTACTGCAGGCTTGAGTTCATTATACCATACCTGGTTACCGAGGGGGAATTTTCAATGGGAAGGCTTCTGCCGAGGTGTGTTAGAAATTAACAGGGAAAAAAAGAAGGATATTATGTAAATCTCACCTAATTAGGGAAAAGCGATGAATCCTTCTCCGCTGCTGCCGTGACGAGTCCGGCTGCCTGGTAGGAGGTGCCAGGGCCCGAACAGTGGCAGCTGAAGTTGGAGCTCCCGGAGAAAGGAACAGGAAGGCAGAAGTGGATCATGGAGAATGCATAGGGAGGTCGGAAATGTCTATCAAGACTAGAAGCACAGCAAAGGTTTTAGTATCCATCACCGTAACGTTCCTGCTGGTTTTTGCCCTGATATCGACGGCGTCGGCGCAGAGTGTCGGTGATGGCAGTGCTCAGGTTAGGGGATTCCAGTACCAGGTGAAACCGGGGGACACCCTTTACTTTTTGGCCAAGCGTTTTGGAACCACCGTAGAGGCCCTGCAACAGGTGAACAACATTTGGGGAAAGTGGATTTATCCGGGCCAGGTGCTGACGATTCCCGCTTCTCCAGGTCTGACCGAACGGGTACAGAATGCGGGTCCCGGCGGACTATCCTACACCGTTAAAGGTGGAGATACCCTGTACTTCATCGCCAAGCGTTTTGGAACCACCGTTCAGGAGATTATGAGGGCAAACAACTACTATTCCACGTGGATCTACCCAGGCCAGGTCCTCCTGGTTCCCACGACAGGCAGCTGGGACTTGTCCAACGGTGGATTCGAGTACACCGTCAAGCCCGGGGATACCCTCTACCTGCTGGCCAGGCGCTTCGGAACCACGGTCCAGGAGATCATGAGGGCAAGTAACTACTACAGTACATGGCTCTGGATCGGGCAAACTCTGCGTATTCCCGTAGAACCCAACCAGCCTTTACAAGTCCCGGAAGGCAACCAGGCAGGACCAGGGTCGGCTGATGATGGTTCGTCAGCTCCTGCTCCTCCCGGACCGCCGTCGTCCGAAGAAGGTGAAGAAGGTGTGGTACCGGTTTCTGGCGAACAGGTCAGCCGCCCTGAAGGTGAATTTGCTGTTTTCGGCTACTACGTAGAGGACTGGGAAGGGGATGTCGCCGGTTACCAGACCTTGACGGCCAACTCCGAGGTGATTGATGCTCTGGTATCGTTCCAGTACACAGTGGACGCCATGGGGAATCTCACCGGAAAAGATTACTCCGAAATGATGAATCTCGCCAGGTCCAGGGGATTAAGGGTGTATGCCCTGGTGCACAACCTTACCGGAGGGGGATTTAACCGGTCGATTGCCCACAGCGTGTTAACCAACCCCACCATCCGTCAGAACCTGGTTAACAACATTCTTCGTGTGCTCCGTTCCGGAGCCTATGCTGGCGTAAACATCGATATCGAAAATGTACCGCCTGCGGACCGGCACGCCTACACGGAGTTTGTCAGGGAACTGGCCGAGAAGCTGCACCCGAACGGACTGGAGGTCACGCTCTCCATACCGGCCAAGTTTCATGACGACCCAAACAACGGCTGGAGCGGTGGTTTTGATTATTCAGCCCTCGGAAGGTATGCAGATAAAATCATGATCATGACCTACGATGAACACTGGGCCACCGGACCACCGGGTCCGATAGCCTCCCTGGGTTGGGTTGACAAAGTGGCAAGTTATGCTGCCACCCAGATTCCACCAGATAAGGTCTTCCTTGGGATTTCAGCTTACGGGTACGACTGGAACGAAGTTACCCGTGCCACCAAGGCCCTTACCTACGAGCAGGCCGTTCAGGGTGCTCAGGCACGCGGTGTCAGGATTCGCTGGGATAATACCGCCCAGGAACCCTACTATCGTTACCAGGGCCCAGACGGTCCCCACACAGTTTACTTCGCCAGCAAGGAAAGCACGGCTCTACGCCTAGAAGTGGTTAAGAAATACGGGCTCGGTGGAATTGCCATCTGGCGGCTGGGCCAGGAAGACCCCGGGATCTGGCCGTTGATTGCCCAGGAATTGAAGTGAAGGTGAATGAACCCCTTCTCCTGGCCGGCTAGAAGGGGGTAAGGAAAAGGAAGCCTTGGAAGCAGGGAAAACCCCCTGCTTCCTTGTTTTCCTGTCGCTTTTGGTCTTTCCGTTGGTAGCGGCGGGTGGGTTGAGGGCCCAGAGGTCGTCCCGGTGCCTGCAGTTTCTTTTACTACCCCATTATTAATCTCCCGGCCAGGTGCATAAGTACTTTAGTAAGGTCGCGCTTAGGGCCCGGTTCTGATAACCTTTCAGCAGATGGGTATCCTATATTTCGATGCTCTGCTGGGATGAAACAGTTCAGAGGTGTCGCCTGGACCCAGGTTTGAAGAACGCGTAGGCTGCTCTTGCGGTGGTCACTCCGGGGGAGGTGGCGGCTGTCACGGGTGAGCATTGATCCGAGGCAGGAGGCTGCATAGGGGAGCAGGCCAAATGTCAATCTCCATAACCAAGAGGATCGTGGGTATTGTTTACAGGGCGGTCAGGAATTATGGGGCCCACGACGGGCCCTTTATGGCCGCGGCCATTGCATACTACGGGTTTTTTTCCCTTTTTCCGTTGCTCTTGCTCCTGGTGGCCGCGGCAGGATATGTCTTGCCTAGGCTGGCCTTGGAGGAACAACTGGTTCGCCTTACCTCCCTCTATCTGCCAGGGTCGGTTCCATTCATTGAGGAAAACCTCAGGCACATCATTGGGTTCCGCGAGCGCCTGGGGATCATCGCCTTGGTGGTACTCTACTGGTCGGCATCAGGGGTTTTCATGGCCATCAGCCGGTCGTTAAACCTGGTGTGGGAAGGCAGCTCACCCCGGTCAGCCCTTGAACGCCGCGTAATAGCCCTTGGTATTGTTGCTGTCATGGGGCTTCTTTTCATTTTGTCCGTGGCCAGTTCAACTTTTTTCCGTTTGGTCGGGTCCCTGAGCCTAGACCCATCGGGAAGAACCCTCAGCCAGTTTTTCGCCTGGAGGCTTACGGGCAACCTGCTTCCCTTCATGTTTACCTTCCTTACCTTTCTCTTTGCTTACCGCTTTATCCCCGACAAGGAGAACACCTTAAGGATGGTGTGGCCCGGGGCGCTGCTGGCGGCGGGAGCCCTCGAGCTGGCCAAGAACATTTTTGTCTGGTACGTTGCCAACCTGTCTGCTGCCCGGCTCGTGTACGGGTCTGTAGGAACAGTCATTGTTCTTCTTTTCTGGATCTACCTGGGTGCCTCAATCCTTTTGCTGGGGGCGGAACTGGCCTCAGAGTATGAGCGATCCTGGTTGGGTCGTACTTGAGCCCCCGAAACCTTTGAGGGTCAACCCGTGGGCTACCGGCGTGGCTAGGTGGAAGCCCAACAAGGCCT
>SESX01000117.1 GCA_004367365.1 Candidatus Acetocimmeria pyornia | reverse complement strand
CTTTACCGTTCCAGAAAGTATGCGCCCCTGGCCAGGGGTCCATACCCCGGATGTGGTCAACCACCCTCCGGGCCGGGCGGTTCCAGTCTACCAGTTCGTGCTCCCGTTGCAACGCCGGGGCATAGGTGGCCAGGCGGTCATCCTGTGGAACCCGGGGTGCTTCACCCCGCCGGATGAGCTCGAGGGTTTCTTCCAGGAGGTCTGCCCCCAGTACTGCCAACCGGTCGTGCAGGGTCTTGACGTTGTCCTTCTCGCTGATCCTGGTCTTCCGCTGCAAGATGATCTCACCGGCATCCATTTTCTCGTTCATGTACATTGTGGTTACACCGGTGGTGTCCTCTCCATTGATAATGGCCCAGTGAATAGGGGCCGCACCCCGGTACATCGGCAGTAAAGAAGGATGAAGGTTAACACAGCCCGCCCGGGGCAGCTCCAGAACCAAAGGAGGCAGAATCTCTCCATAGGCCACGGTCACAATCACCTCCGGCGCTAATTCCTCGAGACGGGAGACAAAGGAAGGGTCAGTAGGTTTCTGGGGTTGCAAAACCTCAAGACCCAAGGCTTCCGCCTCCCGCTTCACCGGTGTCGGCGTTATCTTACGTCCTCTTCCCCGGCCCCGGTCCGGCTGGGTGACAACAGCCAGGCACCGCCATCCGGACCCAACGAGACGCCTGAGGGACGGCACCGCAAACTCCGGGGTGCCCATAAAGACTAGTTTCATGGTTTTTCGCCCCCCGGCCCCGGTTTTCCGGTCTCCTGATCCCCGTCGACCTCAATCTTTTCCACCCGGAGGGCCCGGTCGGTAAAGAGCACCCCATCCAGGTGGTCGATTTCATGTAAAAGTGCCCGGGCTAAAAGACCATCAGCTTCAACCCACACCTTTCTTCCTCTCCGGTCTTGGCCCTCGATAGTTGCCCTTTCCGCCCGGACCACCTCTCCAATGAGTCCCGGAAGGCTGAGACATCCTTCCGTCCCGGCCTGCCGCCCCTCCGTGACGGTGACCTCAGGGTTAATCAGTTCCAGTAATCCTTCACCCACATCCACGACAATGATGCGCTTGGAGATGCCAACCTGCGGGGCAGCCAGCCCCACCCCTTCAGCCTTATACATTGTTTCAGCCATCTCGTCCAAAAGCGCCCGGATCCTGGGCCCGATCTTGGTCACAGCCTTGCTTTTCCGCCGCAGTACAGGGTCGTCAAAAGTACGGATCTCCAAAACCATTCAGGTTTAACCCCTTTCAAGGTCTCCAATCCGACCCGGCATCACTCCTCCCCCGTTCCTCCGGCCCTCCTTTCAGGGCCTGCAGCGCCAATGGTCTCGCTCCGGGGCCGTAAACATGTACTTGCCTTTCGTGCCGCCGTCAGGCCGGGGGGGCAGACCGGCAAAAACTTCCTCAAACATTGTTGATTAAAGCAGACTGGTGGGTGCAAAATCTATATAATACGTAACCTCACCCGGTCCTGGGCCCCCACCTTGAGCCTGAAGGGAGCCCACACCAGCCAATACCAGGTGTCTCAGTTCGTCCTCGCGAGGCCCTTTCAGCACCAGGTGCCACCTGTACCTCCCCTTCAGCCGGGAGAGAGGGGCGGGTCCAGGTCCGTAAATCTCAACTGCACCATCCCGGCCAGCATCTTCAAGGGCGGCACCCAGAGCCTGAGCCAGCCGCCGCACACCCGCCTGGTCCCGTCCGGAGATCACAAAGCGAGCCAGGTGTCCAAAGGGGGGATACCCCAATTCCCGCCTGATTTCGATTTCTGTACGGTAGAAGGACTCGTAATCATGCTCCCGGGCGGCAGCCACCGCGTAATGATCGGGGTTGTAGGTCTGGATGATTACCTTTCCACCACCCGGACCGCGGCCGGCGCGACCAGCAACCTGTGTCAAGAGCTGAAAGGTGCGCTCGCCGGCCCGAAAATGGGGCAGGTGTAGAGTGGTATCAGCTGCCACCACCCCCACCAGGGTCACCCCGCCAATGTCCAGCCCCTTGGCCACCATCTGGGTCCCCACCAGGATATCAGCTCGCCCCTTTTCAAACTGCTCGAGGATCTGCCGGTGTGACCCCTTGGCCGCCGTGCTGTCGACGTCCATCCGAAGGACCCTGGCCGACGGCCAACGCCTCTTGACTTCCTCGACCACCCGCTGGGTTCCAGCACCAAAATGCCTGATATACCGGCTCCCGCACTTTGGACATGTTTCTGGAACCGGCCGACTTGCCCCACAGTAATGACAGTGCAGGCTTAGAGACTGCCGGTGGTAGGTAAGAGAGACATCACACCGGTGGCAACGCAGGGCCTGGCCGCACTCCCGGCAGAGGACAAAAGTGGTGTATCCCCTCCGGTTCAAAAAGAGAATCGCCTGCTCACCATTATTCAGGCAGTGGCCTATTTCATTCTGCAGGCGCCGGCTGAAAATACTGCGGTTACCACGGCGTAGTTCTTCCCGCATGTCCACAACCTCTACCTCAGGTAAAGGGCGGGAATTAATGCGCCGCGGCAGAGTCCCGAGAAGGTAGTCCCCTTTCAATGCCCGGTAGTACGTTTCAACCGACGGAGTTGCACTTCCCAAAAGAACGAGGCCGTTCTCCAGTGCGGCCCGTTTGAGGGCCACTTCCTGGGTCTGGTACCTCGGGGTGGTTTCTTGTTTATAGGTATTTTCATGCTCCTCGTCGATAACAATAAGGCCCAGGTTGTCAAAAGGGGCGAAAACAGCGGAGCGCGCCCCCACGACCACCTTGACCCGGCCGGACCTTATTTTACACCACTCATCGTAGCGTTCCCCGGGGGAAAGTCCACTATGTAAAACCGCCACCTGCCTGCCGAACCTCTCGACAAACCGGCGAATGGTTTGCGGGGTTAACGCTATTTCGGGTACCAGGACAATAGCCTGTCGGCCCTGCTCGAGAACGAGCTCCACCGCCGACAGGTAAACCTCTGTCTTGCCGCTCCCAGTAACCCCGTGGAGGAGTACGGTGGCTGTTTCCCGGGCCAGAATTTTCTTCCGGATCAATTCTAACACATTTCTCTGGTCTTGGGTAGGTACCGGGGGTTTAGTACTCCGTCCATGTGCATCAATGTCCCGCAGCGGGTCCCTTTCTTCCACCCGGTTTTCAAGCCTGACGAGCCCTTTTCTTGCCAAGACCCTGACAGTTGACGACGAGGTCTGGACAAGGCGGGCAATCTCTTCTTGAGTGTAGTCAAGACCCCGCGTTTCCAGGAGAAAACGCAGTACCGCCGCCTGCTTTGGAGCCCTGGTCTCTAAGAAGGACAGCTCCTTGGTCACCGCCCCGGCATCCACAGCCAGGCAGACCACACGACGCTGCCTGGGGCCTACTGGGGTAGTAAAACCCTGTTCCACTGTAATATATCCCTTTTTCACCAGGGCCTGCAGTACCGGGCCCGGGTTAGCCAGGCCGGCCTTCTGCTTCAGGGTGTTCGCCGTTACCTCCCTGTTGCGGGCCAACAAAGCCATTACCTCGTACTGTTTGGGCGCTCCAGCCTTAAGTTCCCCCAGGATCCTTTCCAGGCCAGGCTTTAGATCCGGGGCCAACCGGACCCGTTTCTGCAGCCGCCGCCTGGTTCCAGCAGGAACCAAGGAACGCAAGCAGTCAATGAGACGGCAGCAGTACCGGTCTGCCATCCAGCGGGCAAGCTCCAGAAGGCTCGGTGTTACGACAGGCCTTTCTTCCAGGAGGGCTTCCACGTCCTTGACCGGTGCAACGGCAGTCCGGTCTTTGAAACCTGTAATGTATCCCTCGACTCGTCGTCCCCCGAAGGGAACCAGAACCCGGGCACCAACCCGGGCTCTTTCTCTCATCTCCTTTGGCATCCGGTAGTCAAAACACCCGTCACTGGAACCAACGGATACGTCCACAGCCACACTGACAAACTCGCCGGACAAAACCTTCACCCTTTCCAAACCGGCTTGGCCACATCGTTCCCCTTCCCGTCGTCCGGCCAAGTACTGTCTCGCGCCCCTGAGTATTACTTCTACGAAAATGTCCCAATAGTGCCTGCCTTCCTTCGCCTGCCCGTTCGTTGTACCCCTGATACAGACTGCAGCAACCGTATTGTTGGATTTTCATGCTTCGTGGTGCCCCCGCTTGTGGGGTATGGAGCACTTCTACGAAAATGTCCCAACGGCACCGGCCTCCTGCGCGGCGTCACCCTCACCGTATTGTAATGAACCTCGGCGGCTCCGGGCCGCAGCCACAAGCGCGCGGTGGGCCCCCGGGCCTCCGCCACAACCGGTTTCGTTCCGGAGCAACCCTGGCGTGCAACTCATGATACCACCCGACTCAAGGGGCTGTTGCATATCCCCGACGATTTTCATCCTTCGTGGTGCCGCGTACCGTAGGGCAGCATGGACTACTCGTCAGGAGATGGCTGCCGGTTCTGCCAGATATGGGCTACACACTCCAACACCCTGCGGGCCAAGGCCAGCTTGGACATCATGGGGAGTTCCTCGACCACCCCACCGGGCCAGACCAGTTTGACCCGGTTCGTGCCCGGGCCAAAACCAGCCCCCGGCTCAGAAATATTGTTTGCCACCACCAGGTCCAGGTTTTTCTCACGCATCTTCCTTTCGGCATTCTCAATCAGGTCGTGGGTTTCGGCAGCAAAACCCACCAGGACCTTGTCACCTTTCTTTTCCCCGGCTTCCTTCAGAATATCAGGGTTTCGAACCAGGTTCACCACCAGGTTCTCCCCTGTTTTCTTCAGCTTGTGCTGGGAGGAAGTTTCCGGCCGGTAATCAGCCACCGCCGCCGCCTTAACCAGGACCTCACACCAATCAAAGTTCTGAAAGACGGCCTCCCTCATCTCTCGGGCGCTGGTTACGTACTCAACCCGGACCCCTGGCGGAGGGGGCAAGTGGGTGGGACCGCTCACGAGGCGAACCTCTGCTCCCATCTGCCATGCCGCCTCGGCCAAGGCGTACCCCATGGTCCCGGTTGACGGATTTGACAAGTACCGTACCGGGTCGAGATGTTCCCGCGTGGGACCGGCAGTAACCAGGATCTTCCGACCGGCCAGGGGTCCCGTGGATTTGAAATAACCAAGCACTGTTTCCAGAATCCGACCTGGTTCAGGGAGCCGGCCTTCACCTTCATCCCCGCAGGCCAACAACCCCCGCTCCGGCGGGATAACCCAAACCCCACGCTCCCGAAGGGCAGCCAGGTTTTCCTGCACCACCGGGTTACGAAACATATTCACGTTCATGGCCGGGGCAATCATAACCTGACCCCTGGTCGCCAGGACCGTGGTTGACAAAAGATCATCCGCTATACCATGGGCCATCTTCCCGATGATATTGGCCGTGGCAGGAACAACCAGCAAGAGGTCCGCCCTTCGAGCCAGTTCCACGTGTTCGACGTTCCAGTCCCTGGGCTCGGAAAACATGTCCACAAACACCGGTTGCCCGGAAAGGGTCCGAAAGGTAAGGGGTTGCACAAACCTCGTCGCCGCCTGGGTCATGATTACATAAACCTGGAAACCATTCTGCCTGAGGCCACTGACAATATGAGCTGCCTTGTAGGCAGCTATTCCCCCGCACACGCCAATGATAATACACTTGCCCGTCCCAGAGGACATCGCCTTGTCCCCCTTCTCCACCCACCGGTAGAAATCCCTTCAACACACCACGACCAATTTAACCCGCTTGATACTGTTACTTGGGCCCGCCCTTTTTCTTCTGAAGATATTTAAGCCGGTCCCTTAAAATCTCTTCAAGGGCCACCGTAACCGGCTTCTTGGAGGATGAATCCACCATCTTTGGCATCCCATCCGTCAATTGACGTGCTCGTTTCGCGGCAGCCACCACCAGGCTGTACTTACTGTCCGCCTTCTTCATCAACGACTCCAGCGAAGGGTTCATCAAGGCTATCACCCCTCACATAGATTTAGATTTCTTCCTAGAAGGTCTATTCTTGGTCAAACGCCAAAGCCAGGATAAGTCCTGTCTCCGGATGCGGCACTTCTCCGCGACCACAATGGAGGCGATCGTCTCCACTGCCTCCTGCAAGTCACTGTTGATAACCAAGTAATCGTAGTTACCTATGTACTCGATCTGTTGAACCGCTTCCCTGAGACGGTATTGAATGGTTTCATCGCTGTCCGTCCCCCTCTGCCGCAACCGTCTTTCCAGGTCCTCCAGGGATGGGGCCATGACAAACAGGAAAACCCCGTCCGGGTAACGTCCACGGACCTGAAGTGCCCCCTGAGCATCAATATCCAGCAGAACATCCTGACCTGCCTGCAGTCGCTCTTCGACTTCCCGGCGTGGGGTCCCGTAGTAATTACCGTAAACCCTTGCCCATTCAAGAAACTCCCCTGCTTCAATCTTTCTCTTGAATTCCTCTTCATCCAGGAAATAATAATGGCGGCTGTCCACTTCGCCTGCGCGCGGCTTCCTCGTGGTTGCGGAAACAGCAAAACCCATCCGCGGGAACCGTTCCAACAGCTTCTGGCACAGGGTCCCCTTTCCTGCCCCGGACGGGCCTGAGATCACGACTAGCAGACCCTGTAGAGGCTCACCGTTACGCCTGCCGGCTGCAGCGGAATTCACCCTTCTGCGTTCTCCTCACTGCTGGTTTCCTTGTTCACCAGGCGGTGGGCAACTGTTTCTGGCTGGACGGCCGAGAGGATCACGTGATCACTATCTGCGATAATGACGGCCCTGGTTCTCCGTCCGTAAGTGGCATCAATCAACATGCCGCGGTCCCTGGCCTCGGTAATAATCCTCTTGATGGGAGCAGATTCTGGACTCACAATGGCGATGATCCTATTCGCCGATACGATGTTTCCGAATCCGATGTTAATCAGCCGTATGTCCACCTGAATTTACCTCCTTAGAAAAATTTCTGCACCTGTTCTTTACCCGTTTGACGGCCCGGGCTGACCAATCTCGCTGCGCGCAGCCTATTCTATGTTCTGGGCTTGCTCCCGCATCTTTTCCAGCTCATCTTTAACCTGAACTACAAGACGCCCGATTTCGGTGTCACCAGTCTTGGACCCCACGGTATTAATCTCTCTCCATAACTCCTGGAGGATAAACTCGATTCGCCGGCCCACCGGGGAGTTGCTCTCAAAGGCCTCCTCCATCTGGGAGAGGTGGCTGCGGATCCGCACCAGTTCCTCGGTAATATTGCTTCTCTCAGCATAAAGGACAACTTCAGCCTCCAGGCGCCCGGTCTCAAGGGCACCAGTTTCAATTAGTTCTGCCACCCGCGCCTGCAGCTTTTCCCGGTACTCATCCAGGGTTAAATCGGCCCTTTCCTGGATAAGTCCAACCATTTCCCGCACCAGGTTCACTCGTTTCTGGAAATCCTCCAGCAGAGCCCTCCCTTCGGCTTCCCGCATCCTGACCACTTCGTTCAAGGCTGACCGGACGGCCGGCTCCAGGTTCTCCCAGGCCTTCTCCAGGTCTTCTGGCTCCACCTCCAGGGAGAATATACCCTCAAACCGGGCCAAATCAGAGAGCTGTGGCTTGAACTCAAGATCCAGCTCAGAAGCAAGCTTGTTCAGATTTTTATAGTACTCCAGGGCCAGGGTTCTGTCAACCACCAGCCGGTGGGTCCAACCCGGTTCTCCCTCACGGGTGACACTGACCTCGACCCGGCCCCGGGAAATATTTTCACTCACACACCGCCTCACCTGTTCTTCCAGGGATGAAACCTCTTTGGGAAGCCGGATTACGATCTCCCGGAAACGATGGTTAACCACCTTGACCTCAACCCGCCACCTTCCGCTCCCTTCCTGACTCTCACCCCCGCCATACCCCGTCATGCTGCGAATCACGTCAAAAACCCACTCCTTCTGTATCCTACGCCCTGTCATTCATTATTTCTATTCCACAGAAATAAATTCCTCTTTTTCAACAAAAAAATGCCGGCCGGCGGGGCAGGTCGGGGTTCCGTATCGAGTAGGGTGGCGCTAGGTGATCAAGCTAGCGCCATCCCTCTCACAGAACCGTGCGTAC
>SESX01000116.1 GCA_004367365.1 Candidatus Acetocimmeria pyornia | reverse complement strand
TTACGCGGCGCTTGGGCAAATAAGAACTGACTCAGAATTGATAGCGTAGTATGATGCTGTTACGGTCCACGTCGTATCGCGCGCGTTTCTCCCCTTCTTGCCTTTATGTTTCAAGAGTTGCTTGGTGTTACCTTTCACCCCTTAGTGAGCAATAAAGTGTTCCAGTTTACCCTTGCTACCCCGGTCCAGTTCCTCGCGGGCTGGCAGTTTTACCGGGGAGCTTACCGCGCCCTGAGAAACGGTACCGCCAACATGGATGTCCTGGTGGCCATGGGTACCACTGCCGCCTATCTCTTGAGTGTTGCCACAACCTTCTTTATTCCAGGTGACGTCTACTATGAAACAGGGGCTGTGATCATCACCCTCATTATTCTTGGTCGCTTCCTGGAGGCCAGGGCCAAGGGCCGGACCTCGGAGGCCATCAGGAAACTCATCAGCCTTCAGGCGAGGACGGCCCGGGTGGTCCGTGACGGGAAGGAAGTGGACATCCCGGTCGAGGATGTTCAAGAAGGGGACCTGGTCATCGTCCGTCCTGGGGAAAAGATCCCGGTAGACGGAATCATCAAGGAAGGTTATTCCACTGTTGACGAGTCAATGCTCACAGGGGAGAGCATCCCGGTTGACAAGGGCGTAGGGGATGAGGTCATCGGAGCCACCATCAACAAGTACGGAACTTTCAAGTTTGAGGCCACCAAGGTGGGATCCGAAACAGCTTTATCCCAGATCATTAAGATTGTAGAGGAGGCCCAGGGTTCCAAGGCTCCCATTCAGCGGCTGGCCGATGTCATTTCCGGGTACTTTGTCCCGGCGGTGGTGGTGATTGCCGTCCTCACCTTCTTGACCTGGTTTTTCCTCCTTGACCCCGGCAACCTGGGTCGGGGTATCCTGACCTTCACCGCTGTCTTGGTCATTGCCTGCCCGTGTGCGCTGGGATTGGCCACTCCAACGTCCATCATGGTGGGGACCGGGCGGGGTGCCGAAAACGGAATCCTCATCAAGGGCGGTGAGCACCTGGAGAAGGCCCACAAGCTGGATACCATTGTCCTGGATAAGACCGGGACCATTACCAGGGGCAAACCTGAGGTTACCGACGTGGTGGCTAAGGACGGTGAAAGTGAAAAGGACAAGATTCTCAGGCTCGCGGCTTCCGCGGAGCGAAACTCGGAACACCCCCTGGCCCAGGCGGTTGTTGAAAGGGCTAAAGAGAGAGGATTAGATGTTGCTGAACCAAAGGGTTTTGAGGCTGTTCCCGGCTACGGTATCAGGGCCACTGTCGAAGGGCGCAAGGTGCTGGTGGGGAACGGAAAGCTCATGGAGCAAAACCAGGTAGAGACCGGGGAATGGGAAGCGGAAATCAAGCGCCTGGAAAGAGAGGGGAAGACAGCCATCTTGGTGGCGGCAGATGATAAAGTGCTCGGAATCATCGCCGTGGCGGATACCATCAAGGAGACCTCGGCCCAGGCCGTCCGAGCCCTGCATCAAATGGGGATCCGGACTTTGATGATCACCGGTGACAACCGCCGGACGGCAGAGGCCATTGCCCGGCAGGTGGGCATTGATCCCGAGGATGTTCTGGCAGAGGTGCTGCCGGAAGACAAGGCCGAGGAAATCAAGAAGCTTCAAGAACAGGGGCGGGTGGTAGGTATGGTCGGTGATGGGATCAATGACGCCCCGGCCCTGGCCACCGCCGACCTGGGCCTGGCTATCGGAACCGGTACCGATGTGGCCATTGAAACCTCCGATATCACCCTCATCAGGGGTGACCTCCGGGGCGTCCCGGCCAGCATCAGGTTGAGCCGGGCGACCATCAGGAATATCAAGCAAAACCTCTTTTGGGCCCTTTTCTATAACACCCTTGGTATCCCGGTTGCTGCTGCAGGGTTGTTGTCTCCAGTGATCGCCGGTGCGGCCATGGCTTTCAGCTCGGTGTCAGTGGTGACCAATGCCCTTAGGCTCAAGGGTTTTGACCCCTACCGGGGCTTTGAAGAGGCAAGGGTACCAGGGAAACACCATACTTCTTTAGTGCCGGAACCGGCCTGGAAACCAGAACCCTCAAGGGACCGTAAGAGAAGGAAAGAGGGCACTTGAGTAAGACCGGTTGGGTCGGAGAACCGAGGGGAAGAATCTTCCCATAGTGTCTGGGCCACGGGTCGAGAACTAAAAGGTCCTGTTGACAGGGCAGGCAAAGAGCAGAACCTTCGACCAGGGGGTTCAACAACGCAGATGGGTTTTGCGTCTGGTGCTCCATGCCGCCACAAGGGGTGGCACCACGGAGGATGAAAAGATGAAAATTGGAGTGGTATTCAGCGCTCCTTGACCGGGTAGGATCATGAGCTGTACGTCCACGTCCGGGGTGCTCCAGAGCGAGACCGGTTCTAGGATAAGGGAATGGGGGGGTACTTATGGAAACCTTGGAGGATATCCTGCTCGGAGTGGCGGTCTTGGCCGCTGGTCTCTTTGTCATCTGGTGGTTTGCAACCCAGAAAGGGAAGGTTGATTAGGGCCGGTGTTGACCATACCGCGGGGTTGAACGGGGGATCCGCTTCTGCCGGAGTTAAGGCTGGGTGCGGATCTTATTGTTTTTGGTATGGGTAGAATTGTTGCTCGAAAGGTCGCCGACGGGGAGACCAAGAAAAAGCCGAACTTCGGGTTTCTACCATCCTCTAAACATTCGTTCTGATGGCTCAACACTCCATTTGCATAGTGATAAGATTCAGGCTGAGCCAAGGAGGGCTTCAAGTCCAATAGAGGCTACCACTGGCAAAGAAGTTAAGCACGGCTATAAGGAATTTCTGTTACCTGCAGCCGGTACGTGGCTGCTGTTTTTTTTTCGTTTAGGCCTTTATTGTTTGTTCTTCACGGAGAGCACTTCGTCTCCAGGGTGACTGCTGATGTTGGGGTGAAGAAGCTGTCCATGTAACTAATTGGATAAAAAAAGGAAAACTGAAAGTCTATGTCGAAGCCTTATTTCACGATTACGAAATTTGCGAAAACGAAAAGCCAACGCAACCTACGAGATGAATCTTCAACTTACTATACCGCGCAAAACCACTGTATATCCCCTATTTCCTGACACCTCCCAAAAAGATTGCAAGCAGGTATGCTAAGCTCTGCCGGAGCGAAAAACACAGAAGCCTTAACACAAACGGAAAGAATGTCATCCTGCCAAGAGACTTTGTCAACGAATTAAGGGAAGAATGCCGCATGTGAGGTTAGATGTCGAGGTGGTGAACCATCACCAGGCTCCAGGGAGCTGTGAGCAAGCCAACAACACCCGTACTTTATTATTCAGGAACGCTGTAGTAACTGGTTACCAAAAAGAAAGGTAGGTGGTGTTCTTGGCCATGGCACCTGCCCGGGGTAGGATTAGAGCGGTGACGCTTTTTGAGGGAAATCTTTCTGCGGGTCCTGGGGTTGGGTCGCCTGCCGCTTGGGCCTGGGGGCATATTGTGAGCCGGAGCACGACGGCTCCCTGTGACTGCACAATGAGAAGGTGGACCCAGTGAGCATATCCCCAGGGCGAAGGGCGAACAGCAGTGTCCGTCCGGAAATCCTGATTGCCACCATGGGTGTAGAACCCCAGGTCGTAACGATTACCCTGGACCGGTTGCTGGCCGATGGTAGGCCCATCGGGGCCGTAACGGTGGTCTATACCGGGAGCCCACCGGTACAGAGGGCACTGGCGACCGTCAAGGCCGAATTTGCAGGCCAGGTGTATCCCGGGGTTGAGTTTCGGGCTGTTCCCGTGACTTCGCGCACGGGACCGGTGGCGGATTTTTACACCGATGAAGACGTGCGCGGCCTTTTGCGTACCCTGTACGCCGAGGTGCGCCGGGCCCGCCAGGCCGGTTGGACGGTACACCTGTGCATCTCCGGGGGCCGCAAGGTGATGGGGATCCTGGCGATGGTTGTCGCCCAGCTCCTCTTTGGGCCTGAGGATTGCGTCTGGCACCTCATTACCGAGGGTTGGCAGCCTGGTGATGAACGCCGCCTGCATCTTCCGGGGAAGGAGAAGGTGTGGCTCGTCTCTGTTCCGGTCTTGCGCTGGAGTGAAGCTGGTACCCTGATGCGGGCTGTGGCCGAAATGGACGACCCGGCAGAGATTGTAACCTGGTACGAAAAATTGAGCCGTGCCGCGCACATGAACCAGCGGCGGGATTTTATCCGGCGCTGGTTGACACCGGCAGAGCGTGGGGTAGTGAGGCTTGCCTGCCGTGGCCTGGATAACGCCGCCATCGCTGCCCAGCTGTACAAGCAGGAGCAGACAGTGGCTAACCAATTGGGCCGGGTCTATGAGAAGCTGCGGGAGTGGTTGGGGTACCCTTCCGGCAATGTGGACCGCAGTGTCCTTATTGCTGAATTTGCACCCTATTTTGCACTCATGGAGGATGAAAGACAGGATGCGCATTGTGAATTTTGCTCACCCCCTTACCGAGGAGCATCTGCGCGAGATTGAAGCCCTGGCCGGTCTTCGAGTGTCGGAGGTTACAGATGTTCCCAGTCAGATCGATCCGCAAGAACCATTGGAGCCCCAGGTCGAGGCCATGCTTGACGGTCTCAACCTGACCTCGCGCCAGTGGCAAACCCTCCCGCTTTTGGTCAACTTGCCTTCTTTAAGCTGCAGTGCTGCCGTGCTCCTGGCTCTCTTGCACGGTCGTACAGGCTATTTTCCCTCGGTTCTGCGCTTGCGCCCAGAAACGGGTGGCCTAGTCTCGCGTTTCACAGTGGCAGAGATCCTGAACCTGCAGGCGGTGAGGGAGAGGGCCCGGGAGAAGCGCTGATGCCGGGGAAAGAGGATGGTTTGCCGTGCCTGTTTGGGTCACGAGACCTTTCGGCGGTCCGGCCCGAAGGATCGGGCGGGAAGCGGTGGGCCGTGTATTTTGAAATGCTGTGCTGAGAACCCGGGCGGCTCAGGGGGAGCACCGCAGGTGTGGGGCTGTAGGTTCTGAAATGCTCTGCAGAGGGAGGGAACTTGCGTGGAGAAGTGGGAGGCAACATACAAGGTCACCACTCCACTCTTCATGGGCGGCCCTGATCAAGAGAAGGCCGCGGAACTGCGTGCACCCTCACTCAAGGGTGTGCTGCGCTTTTGGTACCGTGCGGTGGCCTTGCCACTGTTGGGGACCTGGCGAGCAGTAAGGGAGGCAGAGGCAGAGCTTTTTGGGAGCACGTCGGGTCAGGCCCGGGTTCTCCTCAACATGAGCCGGGTTGAAGGTCTGAGGATGGTGCGGCCTGACAACCGGCCGTGGCGGTACCCCGGCAGCGGGTACTTGGGGTACGGGGTGATTCAGAAAGGACGTGTCGAACGACCCTATCTTAATCCCGGCGGTTCATTCACGGTCGTGGCGACTGTGAAGAAGAAAGTAGACCGGGAGCTGTTAACTCCTCTGCCCTGGGCTTTTAAAGCTCTAGGCCTTCTGGGAGGGATCGGGGCCCGGGCGCGCAAGGGGTTTGGCTCTGTGACTCTCCAGTCCCTGTGTCACAAAGGTGAAGAGGTTTGGCGGGCACCCGGCAGTGTGCAGGAACTCAGGGCATCTATTAGGGAGCTGCTGGAAGCTGTCGGCCCGCTGCCGGACGGACTTCCGGACTACACGGCTTTCAGCTCTGGTACACGGGTAAGCATTGTGATGACCGGTGGGAATGCCTTGCACTTGCTTGACGAAGTGGGAAAGGAGCTCATACGCTACCGCAGTTACGGCCGTACCGAAGGTGGGCAACACCTTCTGCTCGGTAATGAACCGGCGGAACAAAACTTTGCGGACGACCACCATCTCATGGTGCGGTTCATTGCCGGGCAAAAGCCTGCTCGGCATCCCCGGCGTGTAGTCTTCGGGCTCCCCCACAACTACTATTTCCGCTCCATGCACCAGAACGCCGGAGCCAGTGCCCAGGGGTACACACGCCGCGCTAGCCCCCTTTTTATTCACATCCACTACCTGGCGCCGAACCGGTATGCGGCTGTTCTTACCCTGCTCCCGGCAGTCTTCTTGCCCCAGGGGGAGCGCATTAAGCTCTCAACAAGGGGGAGGTCGGTATCTGTTCCTGTGCATGCAGACTACCAGGTAATCAGGGATTTCTTTGACCGTAAGAACTTTCGTGACCGGGTGGAGGTGTGGCCCTAATGGATCAAAGGATCGTGCATTTTTCCCTCGGCCCGGTGCAGGGCTTCGTGGCCCAGGCGCGCCGGACACGCGATTTCTGGGCTGGCTCCTTTATCCTCTCCTACCTGGCGGGTCATGCAATGCTGCCAATTCTAAAGGTTCGTGGACGCATTGTTCTGCCGGCGGTTTCTGATGGAAGGGGAGAGATCAGCGACCCGCTGCTCAAGGCCATCTGGAGGCAAGACCGCGGTGAAAAGGTCAAAAATGGGCCCACCCTGGCGACCCTGCCCAACCGTTTTCAAGCTGTGGTCCCTGCTGACTTCGATCCTAGGTCCTGTGTTCAGGCGGTGGACCGGGCCTGGCGGGCGCTTGCGGACGCCGTATGGCGGCACTATGTCGCCCCGGTGGCCGGACTGGGCAACGGTACCCAGGAGATCTGGGAGCGGCAAATTAGCCAATTTTGGGAAATTAGCTGGGCCGTTGGGGAGGCACCGGCTCTCTTGGAGCGGCGCAAGAACTGGCGCAGCCACGTGCCGCCGGTGGAGCCAGGTGACAAGTGCACCCTGATGGGGAACCTTCAAGAGCTATCTGGTTACCTCCGTGTCAAGGGGCGTGAGGGCCAGGAAGGGTTCTGGAAGTCCCTGCGCCAAAAACTCAAGACCTTTGACCTTGCTGAAGGCGAGCGTCTCTGCGCGGTCGCTCTAGTGAAGCGGCTCTTCCCCCTCGTAGCACACGAGGCCACCGGCTGGGGGGTTCCTTGGCATTACCCGTCAACTCCTTACCTGGCAGCTGTAGATTGGTTGAAAAACGTGATTGAAACTGAGCCTGAACGGGCCCGGAAGTATGCTGTTGCAGCCGGTCGACTTCTTGGTGCAGGACACAAGGAAGACCCGGACCGGATCAACTGCCTCAAGGAGGCCCTGGCCAGGCATCCGGAGGCACGGGAATTTGCTTCCCTGGACGGCAACTGCTTTTTTGCTGCTGCCCTCGAGAACGAGCACCTGTGGGAAGAGGTTCCAGGGAGAGGGGAATCTACCCGGGATCTCCGCCGGACGTTGCGCGATGCCCTCAAAAAACTGGGCCCCCCGGCCTCGCCCTTTTATGCCCTCCTGCTCATGGACGGCGACCGGCTGGGGGCGCTGCTGGACCGCTGCAAGGTGGAGGTAATCAGCCGGGCCATTAGCAAGTTCAGCAGCCAAGTACCGGACAAGGTGAAGCGGTACAACGGAATCACCGTTTATGCGGGCGGGGATGATATCCTGGCTCTCCTGCCTCTCAGCGGGGCCCTCGAGGCAGCCTTTGATCTGCGCCGTGCCTATGTTAAGAGCTTTTCCGGAACCGGGGTGAAAGAGGGGGAGGGCACCATCTCCGCTGCTCTGGTCTACGCCCACTACAACACACCCCGGACCGCAGTCATCAGGGAAGCCCACCGCCTCCTGGATAATGTGGCGAAAGACAAGACAGGACGTGACAGCCTGGCTGTGGCGGTTTGGAAGGGCGCCGGGCGGGTGCTGCAGTGGTCTGCTCCG
Source organism: Candidatus Acetocimmeria pyornia (assembly GCA_004367365.1). Taxonomy (GTDB): domain Bacteria; phylum Bacillota; class Sulfobacillia; order UBA3575; family UBA3575; genus Acetocimmeria; species Acetocimmeria pyornia. The sequence goes on along the minus strand of SESX01000116.1, from coordinate 345 downwards.
TGGCAGGTGCTCAGAAGCGGTGAAACAAACCTGGTCAGTGAGCTCGTGAATATCTTTGTCGAAACAGACCCGCAAAAAAAGGAATACAACAACAGTTTTTTCTACAACATCCGGACCCGGTTCCGTGCTTTGATGGGTGAAGAGGGTGTAATGAAGGACTGGACCGAAGCAGAGGTCATTGATCTTCTGGCCGCTGAGTACCGCAGGAACCGCGACCGGGAGGTGGACTGGGAGACGGCGCACAAGCGCATGGGCAGGCTGTTTGAGCTTTGCCGCCGCTCCTGGCGTGAGGAAGATGGAAGGATTAAGAGAGCCAAAGACCTGGTTCTGGATGCCGTCTTGCTG
>SESX01000115.1 GCA_004367365.1 Candidatus Acetocimmeria pyornia | reverse complement strand
GGGGCACCGGGTTTCCAAGACGACCCTTGGGAAACCAGCAGGGTGGGTTATTTTGTGGGCTGTGTGGCATCATTTTATCCCATGGTGGCCGACATCCCTGTCAGTACTGTTAGTGTTCTGCAGCAGGCCGGTATTGGAGTGGTCGTCCTTGGGGCGGAAGAATGGTGTTGCGGGTTTCCTTTACTGGCGGCTGGGCGTGATGAGGAAGTCTTGCCGGGCATGGAACACAACTTGGCCAAAATACGGGAACTGGGGCTCAAGACCCTGGTCACAGGCTGCCCTTCCTGCCGCGATACCTTCAACTACCATTACCCAAGGGTCTTGGGGAAACCCCTGGGCTTTGAAGTCTGGCACATTACCGAGTACTTTAGCCACCTGGTCAGCAGTGGCAGGCTGGACTTGTCTGGGGTGCAGGAGGTTGATGAAGTTGTTACCTACCACGACCCCTGTGACCTGGGTCGCAGGAGTGGGATTTATGAAGCCCCGAGGAAGGTCCTGGAGGGTATTCCAGAGGTAACCCTGGTGGAAATGGAAGATAACCGGGAACATGCCCTGTGCTGTGGTGGTGGTGGTAACCTCCAGGTAACTGAACCCCAGCTGGCAGAGCGTATTGCCGAAGGGCGGGTGGATGAAGCCCTCAAGACCGGTGCTACGGTGCTGGCCACTGCCTGCCAGCAGTGTGTCCAGGTGTTAAGTGAAGCGGCCCGGCGGAAGAAGGCGAGAATCCGGGTCATGGATATGAGCCAGCTTCTATGGGAAGGGCTGGGAGAGGCCGTACCTGGTGGGCGGTAACTGCTCGTTCGGAACTGGTCATCCATACGGCCCTAGCCGCACCACCGACGGATGAAGCCGGGGTCAATCTAGGTGCTTTCGGAAACGGGCTGTTGCCATGGCAATGACAAGAATGGTGAATACGGTTAGGGCTGTGATATCCCCGGTCAGGTGGCGAAATTCAGCCCCCTTGAGGATCAGGGCTCTGAGGATCTTCAGAAAATAGGTAAGGGGAACGATGGCTCCTACCCATTGAATTACCAGGGGCATGGTCTCCCGGGGGAACACAAAGCCTGACAGCAAGAAGCTGGGCATGATGAACACGAGGGCCATCTGCATGGCCTGAAGCTGGGTGCGGGCTACGGTGGAGAAAAAAATGCCGACTGCCAGTGCGCAGACCAGGAAAATTGAAGCCAGGCCAATTAGAAGAGGAACACTGCCTGCAATTGGGACGCGAAACCAGTAGGTACCAACCACCAGTACCAGCAGGAAATCACAAAAACCGATGATGATGTATGGGACCAATTTACCGATAATTAGTTCCGCCGGCTTAATGGGGGTTACCACAAGCTGTTCAATGGTCCCTCTTTCCCGCTCCCTAACCAGGGCGAAGGCCGTCAACATGACGGTGATGTTCTGTAGAATTAGGCCGATTAACCCGGGAAGGTTAAACCTAATGCTTTCAAGGTTCGGGTTATACCAGATCCGGCTTCTCACATCGATCCCCGGCAGGTCCTCGACCTTGATTCCTTTTCCGGAGACGAATTTTTGGGTCACCTCCAGGGAGGCGACCCGGCCGATTAACTGTCCTGCAGAGAGTATGGTACGGGCGACAGTTGGATCAGAACCGTCAATAAGAAGCAGAACCTGTGGAGTTTCGTTGCGGTGGAGCTGCTGTGCGTAATCAGGCGGGATTACAAGGGCGGCCTTGGCTTCACCCTGCGCGAAGAGGTCATGAATGGCGGCACGGTTGTTGACGTAATACATGAAGTTAAAGTACCCGGAGTTGGCAAAATTAGCAACCAGCTCGCGGCTCTGCTGTGACTTGCTGTGATCCAGAACTACAGATGTCACGTTTTCCACATCGGTGTTTACCGCGTATCCGAAGAGCAGGAGTAGAAAGATCGGCATCAGCACGGCAATGATGAGGCTGGGCCGGTCGCGCTTGATGTGGATAAACTCTTTGACTATGATCGATGCCAGTCGGCGCGGTTTCACAACCTGTGCCCCCTGCGGCTTGTAAGGTATTATCCAGGGTTGTAACCAGTTATCCAGGGTTGTAACCAGCACTTGCCGGAGATCTCCCATATAATGCAGCTTCTTCCGGAGCCTGCAATGGTATTATCTACCGCTTGGCGAAAGCGGTCAAAGCCGTTAAGTCCAAGTCGATTCGTTCTCCGGTCTCCTCCTGGACAAAGGTTAAGAAGGCTTCTTCCAGGGTATCAACTCCTACCGCACGAGCTATTTCCCGGGGTGGGCCAAAGGAAATCAGCCTCCCTTTGAAGATAAACCCGACTAAATCACAGGTTTCTGCCTCGTCCAGGTAGTGAGTGGTTACCAGGATGGACATCCCGTTGGCAGCTAAAGCCTGAATAATGCTCCAAAAGATCCTCCGGGAAACGGGGTCAACCCCGGCCGTGGGCTCATCCAGCACCAGCAGTTTGGGCCGGTGCAGCAAGGCACAGGCCAGGGCCAGCCTCTGCTTCAAACCCCCGGAAAGGGTGTGAGTAAGGTTGTTTTCCCAGCCGATAACATTGGTTATGGTTAGGAGCTCACGGATTCTCTGGTCGGCCACCTGGCGCGAAAGCCCGTAAACCCCGGCAAAAAAGCGAAGGTTTTCCATTACTGTCAAATCTTCGTAGAGGCTGAAGCGCTGGGACATGTACCCGATGTGCTCCTTGGCTTCCTCCGCCTGCTGAACAATATCCAGCCCCAGGACTTTACCCGTGCCGGCCGAGGGTCTGATCACTCCGCACAACATCCGGATTGTAGTGGACTTGCCTGACCCGTTCGGGCCCAAAAGGCCAAAAATAGTGCCCACTGGAACCTGGAAGGTGAGACTCTCTACTGCCTTTTGCGTTCCAAACTGCTTGGTCAGGTTTTCCACTTCGATGGAGTACTTCATCCTACATGCCCTCACTCTTCTACCGGGTGAAGGTAGACGTCAGCCGGCATTCCGGGTTTTAGTTCGTCCCATCCTTCCAAAACCTTAACCTTAACAGCAAAAACGGTGTCCACCCGCTCTTCCTTGGTTTGGACGTTTTTCGGGGTAAACTCTGCTTTGGAAGCGATATTGACCACCTGTCCGATGAAATCCCTGTTGGGATATGAATCTACCTTGATCCTGACTTTATTCCCGAGGCTGACAAGGTTCAGGTGTGTCTCCGGGATATAGATCTTGACCCATAAATCTGACAGGTCTGCCACCGTGACCACCGAGGTGCCTGGGTTGACCATCTCTCCCGGCTGGGCATTCAGAGAAACTACGGTGCCGCCTGATATTGTTCGGACAGATGACCTATCTACCTGTAATTGGGCCAGGTCCCTGGCGGCTTCGGCCTGCCGAATCTTGGCCTCGAGAGCCTTTACGGCGTTGGAGGTGGCCCCTTCCCGGAGCAGCCGAAGCCGGGCCTGGGCGGCTTCATACTGGGCGGCTGCCTGCTGCCGGAGGCTTTCGGCTGTGTCAACCTGTGCTTGGGCTTGTTCGAGCTGCTGTTGGTTAATGGCCCCCTCAGAGACCAATCTTTTTACCCGGGTCAGGTTATCCTCCTTGTAGGACAGGTCCTGCTCAGCTCCATGGAGGGCGGCCTCGGCTGCCTTCAAATCGGCCTCTGCCTGGCGGATCTGTTCCTTCCGGTTTCCGGCCTTCAGATCCCTCAGTTGAGCCTTAAGGGACGCGATCACTGCTTCGGCCTGCTTGACCTGAAGCCGGGATGGCTCGGCATCCACTATTGCCACAACCTGATCTGGGCCCAAGACCTCCCCTTCTTCCACCAGGACCTCCAGCAACTGTCCGCTGACCTGGGATACCACTTCGGTTTCCTCGGCTTCAATGGTTCCCGAGTACCAGCTGATATCCTCTTGAGTGCAGGAGGTCACTAACAAGAGGGCCGCCAGGGTGATGGCAGCCTTTAGTGACCTAAGCCCTGTTTTAAACATGTTCTCACTCCTTGAGTAAACGGGTCATCAACAGCCCGCCAGACAGGAGCCAACCGTATTTCCGCATCCCGTCCGAAGAGGACTGTCACCCCAGTATCCACGATGATCTTTGTTAGGGATTTTCCGGAGCGGGTTGAATACATTTTTTAGGTGCACTTTTAGATTACCATATTACATCTCTCGCAGCTACTATTCATTGGTAATCGATAGAGCAGGGCTTAGTTTCCGCATTATCTCGGTAGCAGACCAGTTCTTGAAGCATGCTTGAAACTAACCTATTTGACGCTTTGGCTCAGGCCTGGGATAACGGTATAATGGACAGGGAGGTGAGTCGAATGCGGAATTTCCGTTCAAAGAAGGACATCCGGTTCGGAATCGTTGTCTGGCCGATCATGGCCTTACCCCTGTTGCTTTCCTTCTGGGCGGACTGGATGACTCTCTTGTTCGTGCTTCCGGGGTCGGTCCTTTCCGCCTGGATCTGGTTCGGTACCGGCTACACCGTCACGGACACAGAGCTCAAAGTCCGCTGCGGCCCCTTCAAGGAAACCATACCCTTGGAGAAGATCTCTGAGGTTAAGAAGACATGGAACCTTTGGTCCTCCGCCGCCCTTTCCTTTGACCGCCTAGCCATCAAACACTTGTACGATACCACTTACATTTCCCCGGCCGAGGAAGAGGAGTTTCTCCGACTATTGGGGGAGCGCTGCCCCCACGCCAGCATTTCTGTGGCAAACAACGAGTAAGTAGACTGGCGCACCGGTTCTCATTTTTGCGGGAAACAGGAGAGGCAGTGGAAAGGAAAAAACATTTCTCCTGGTCATTAAAGCTAGTATAATGGAACTAAAGAGGGGCTTATACCGTCTAATAACTGATAGGCTTCAGTTAAGGCAAAAGTTTACCCGGAGGTAACCATGTTTGCCCCTTTTTTATTCTTGAGTTTTTCTGTGATAGGGGATATGAAGCTCAGCGAAGACAAAAGCAGTCCCGACAAGCATTAATTAACATACACCGCGAGTGGATTCACGAGTGCTTAATAAGAAAAAACTGCAAAGGGGTTCTGAAATCAAGATCGCTGGTCACGATGCAAACTTGGTAGACGAAGACGTATTAGTGCTCCATGCCGCCGCAAAAGGCGGCACCACGAAGGATGAAAATCCAGGATGGAACCAGTATTTTCGTAGTAGTAATTATAACCAACAAGTGAGCGTAATCTAGAACAGCGGGAGCAGAGCTCTCGTGCTGGTAAGAAATGACTCTAATTCTGATAAGATTTCCAGGAGGCAAGAGAATGAAATTATCAAAGGGCCTGTTAAGATTTGTGTTGTATATTACTATACCATTAATCATCGCCGGTGTTTTCTGGCAGGTAAGTGATAATAAAAAGACTGAACAGGTTCAGTCTGAAGCCCTTCCCAGTGCAAAGGTGGTAAGAGGAAGCCTAGAGGTGATTCTGAAAGGTTCGGGTACTTTACAGCCTAAAGACCAGGTTGCCGTCCATTTAAGAAAGGACGCTACAGTAAGAAAGGTCTATTTTCACGAAGGGGATGTTGTGAAGAAAGGAGACTTGCTTTTTGAACTACAGGACGATAACTTGGAAGTAGAGCTAAGAAAGCTCGAGCTCAGCCTTCAACAACAGCAGTTAGAATTAAATGAAGCGCTGAGGCAAAAGGAAAAGACAACCATCTATGCTCCCCGTGAGGGTGTCCTAGAAGCAATAAAGGTCAAGGTCGGAGATTCCATCAACAGTAATACTGTTTTGGGTACAATAGTTCTCCAGGATCGCACCCAAGTAAGAGTACCTTTTAATAGGAACCAGGTTCAAAATATTAAAGTAGGGCAAGAAGCGCGCGTGTTACTACTGGACTCACTCTATTCCTTGGAAGGAAAAGTAACTAAAGTGGACAGTGTAGGTATCCCGCAGCCCGACGGGGCAATTTATTATTATGTAACCATTTCTTTGAAAGGAAACTATTATACCAAGGGACAAGACAGGTATGTCCAAGCCACTGTCTTAACGGATAACGGCTTTGAACCAGGATTAGAACCGGGACAGATAGAACCCCCAGAAGCGATAGAAATCAGGTCTGAAGTTACCGGGAAAGTCGTGGCGATACATGCAGACGAAATGAGGATCGTGAAAAAAGGACAAAAACTCTTTTCACTGGATACCGAGGAGATTGATGCAAGTCTAGAAAGGAAAAAACTTGCTTTACAGCAGGCTCAGCTTAATTATGAGTCAAAGTTGAGAGAGCTGGAGGAGCTTAGAGTATATGCTCCCATTGATGGTACGATCTTGGAGCAAAATATCCGGGAAGGAGAGCAGGTAGAGTCAAGTTCGGATAACCCTGGTCCCGCGGTAATCATTGCAGATTATTCGAAGATGGAGGTCGTTATTCCCATCGATGAGCTTGATGTCAATAAAGTTAAGGTCGGGATGCCGGTGACCATCACGGCAGAGGCAGTTCCGGGTAAGGTTTTTGAAGGAAGGGTGGAGAAGATAGCTGAGCAGGGAGTGAGCAAGAATAACGTTTCTACCTTTGATGTCACCGTAAGTCTTGATAAAACCCCTGACTTGAGAAGCGGGATGACCATGGATGTAGAAATTCTGGTGGCACAAAGGAATGATGTATTGATGGTGCCGGTTTCGGCTGTCCAGCAGAAAAACGGGAGAAGTTTCGTGATGCTCCTCCATGATGAGGAGGCAGGAAGCAGTACGAACAGTGAGGGCGACAGGGAACTTCCGGGGCAGATCCTTGAGGTTAGGACTGGCATCAGCAACGAAGACTTCATCGAAATTCTCAGCGGGTTAAAAGAAAACGACCGGGTCCTCGTCCGTTTCGAGGCAGCTGCGGAAAGCGGTAGAAGTTTTGGGCCGGGTAACAGAATGTTTCAACCCGGGTTAAACAGAGGATCACGCAGGTAAGTTAGGGGTAAGTCAAGGATGTTAATTGAACTCAAAGATGTTTCCAAGATCTACAGGATGGGGAAGATTGAAGTCAGGGCCCTCGATAACGTGAGTTTAGCCATTGAAGAAGGGGAATTCGTGGCCATTATCGGCCCTTCTGGCTCTGGAAAGTCTACAATGTTGAATATCTTGGGGTGCCTTGATGCGCCATCCCAAGGTGATTATATATTTAATGGAAAAAACATATCAAAGTTACACGATAATGAAATGGCCGAAATTAGGAACAAGAATATCGGGTTTGTCTTTCAAAACTTTAACCTTCTCCCCAAATTAACGGCCTTGGAAAACGTAGAATTACCCTTGATCTATGGGGGAGAAAAACCTTCCACCTATAGAAGAAAAGCCATTGAGCTTCTCAAGGCGGTGGGATTGAGTGATAGAATTCATCACAAACCCACAGAACTTTCCAGCGGACAGCAGCAAAGGGTTACTATTGCAAGGGCACTGGCCACTGACCCGTCTGTGATTTTAGCCGATGAACCTACCGGAAACCTGGATACAAAATCTGGCATTGAGATTATGAAGATCTTTCAGAAACTAAATGAAGAGGGCAAGACAATTGTCATCATCACCCACGACCTATCCATAGCACGGTCCACCAAGAGGATGGTACACATCAAGGACGGGAAAATAGTAAGAAATGAAAAGGTGGAAGGATAGAGATGAGTTTCCTGCAGACTCTCAAAATTGCCTTAAGGGCTATTATAGATAATAAGCTGCGCTCTTTCTTGACCATGCTGGGTATAATCATTGGGGTGGCATCTGTAATAGTCATGGTTTCCCTGGGCCAGGGAGCAACAGTGGGTGTAACAGAGCGAATCCAGAGCTTGGGTTCTAATCTTTTGACCATTAATATTACCGGAAGAGGGGCTCATACTGCCTTAAGCTATGATCAGGCTATGGAATTTGCCGAAAGCCCGCACGTGAGTGCGGTAGCACCTGTGATTTCTGCTACCGCGATGGCAAAATACGGTAATAAGAATTCTGCTGACATACAGGTGATAGGAACAAACAGTTACTTCAGTACAGTAAGGAATTTTGAGGTTTCAAGGGGCAGGTTTTTGCTTGCCGGTGACATTGAGAGACGCAGAAAAGTGGCGATTTTGGGGGCCCAAGTGGTAGAAGACCTCTTTGGGTTCATAAATCCCCTGGGTCAAGACATCAAAATCAACG
>SESX01000114.1 GCA_004367365.1 Candidatus Acetocimmeria pyornia | reverse complement strand
CTCCACAAAGTTAGATACAGTCGAGGAACTGGTAAAGGTAACCACCCCGATCCGACCGGACTTTAACATCTCCCTGACTGTCGCCACGTCACCGCGATCCATTTCCGTCCGGTAGGCGTCAACTTCCTCTACCAGTACACCCATCCGGCGGAGACCGGTTGCCAGTGCCTCCCTGGCAATGTCGGCCCTGGCCAGCAAAACGCGGTCACCGGGCTCGAGCTCACCGTCGAGCCCGGCCAGAATCCCTTCAGCCCGGTACTGGTCAGGAACAAAGTCCACCTGGATTCCCCGTTCCCGCAGGGCCCAGGCTGTAGCTGGTCCGATGGCACAAACCTTGACTCCGGCCAGGTGCCGGGCATCAAGACCCTGGCGGTAAAGGCGGTTGAAAAAGGCCTCCACACCGTTGGAGCTAGTCAGGAAAACCCAGCGGTAGTCCTTGATCCGCCGGATGGCCTGGTCCAGGGGGGCCCAGTCAGCCGGTGGACTGGTCTTGATGACCGGAAACTCCCACGGCTCTCCGCCCAGCTCCTCGATGAGCTCGCTCAAAACACTGGCCTGGGCCCGTGACCTGGTAACCAGCACCCGGTAACCAAAGAGGGGCTTTTTTTCGAACCACGTCAGGCAGGAGCGGAGCTTCACCACCTCTCCCACCAGGATAATGGCCGGGGAGCCCACGCCTTTTTTCTCAACTTCCTCGATGATTGTATCGAGGGTGGCCGTCACGGTCTCTTGTTCAGCCCTGGTACCCCAGCGAATAACGGCCACCGGGGTTTTTGGGTCCCTGCCGTGGGCGGTAAGCTGGGCAACGATCTTGGGTAAGTTCTCCATACCCATCAGGAAAACCAGGGTATCAGTCGCCGTGGCCAGCCCTTCCCAATTGAGAGCCGAACTGGCCTTGCCCGGATCCTCGTGCCCTGTGACAATACCAACCGATGAGGCATACTTTCGATGGGTAAGTGGAATCCCCGCGTAGGCCGGAACAGCAACAGCCGAGGTTATCCCCGGAACGACCTCAAAGTCGATACCTTGTTCACACAGGATCTCGGCTTCTTCCCCACCTCGGCCAAAAATAAAGGGGTCGCCGCCCTTGAGGCGAACAACGACTTTCCCTTCCCGAGCCTTTCTTACCAGAAGGGCATTAATCTCTTCCTGTCTCATGGTGTGCCTGTCCGGCCTCTTGCCCACGTTCACCAGTTCTGCCCCACCGGAAGCGTACTGCAGGATCCTCGGGCTGGCCAGGCGGTCATAAACCACAACATCCGCCTTTTTGAGGCACTCCATCCCCTTGAGGGTCAAAAGCCCGGGGTCTCCCGGACCCGCGCCAACCAGAAAAACCTTGCCTTTACTCATTACTGTTCCCTATCCCCCTCAGCCCATAACCCGTCTTCCTGTCAACCCAGGTCAGCCTTTCTCTCAATCTCAGCCAGGATCTCTTCTCCGCCCTGCTGCAGAATCTTCTCTGCCAGGGTCCGTCCCAATTCCTCAACATGGGCCCGAAGCACCGACATCTCCTCCCTAATGAGCCGGGTCCCATCAATAGAGGCCACCATCCCCGTCAGGTACAATCGCCCTGCGCGAAACCGGGCCAAAGCGGCAATGGGTACCTGGCAGCCACCTTCAAGGCGCCGCAGAAAAGCCCTTTCTGCGGCCACGGCCAGTTCTGTTTCTTCGTGGTTCAGAAGTTGAACCATCTGGCCGACCTTCTCGTCCCCGGTCCGGACCTCAAGACCCAAAGCCCCCTGCCCCACCGCTGGCAAACAGAGGTCAGGGGAAAGCCTTTCGGTGATCCGGTCAGACCAACCCATGCGCTCTAGACCGGCAGCAGCCAGGATCACACCGTCTAGGTCTTCAGCGGCCATTTTCTTCAACCGGGTGCCCACGTTCCCGCGGATGGGACGAATCTCAAGATCCGGCCTTCGGTACCTGAGCTGGGCCGAGCGGCGGAGACTGCTCGTCCCGATCCTCGCGCCCACAGGTAGGTCCATAAACCGGACCCCGGCGCGTGAGATGAGAACATCCCGGAAGTCGGCCCGCTCGGTCACCGCTCCAATGGTTAACCCTGCGGGCAACTCCGACGGCAGGTCCTTCATGCTGTGGACAGCCAGGTCAATCCTCTCCTCCAACAGGGCCTTTTCAATCTCCTTTACGAAGAGGCCCTTCCCACCGATCTCATTCAGGCTCAGGTTTTGAATCATGTCCCCCTTGGTCTTGATCTTGATGATTTCAAAACAGTACTCGGGAACCCTTTCCCGGAGCCTCTGCACCACCCATTCCGTCTGCCGCAGGGCGAGGGAACTTCCCCTGGTTCCCACCCTGATCAACTTTTTACTTCCGGTCAATCCAGCACCCCCAAATCAGCCAAGAGCTGGTACATCACTTCCCTGGCCTTGTCCACGCCTTCCTGGCGCACAACCTCCAGCAGCCCGCCCTCATCGATCAGGCTGCGGAAGTACTCCCGGCGGCGGCCCGGGTCGCCAACCCTTTGAAGAACCAGGTCCCGGGCTTCACCCAGGAGATTAAGGTACCCGGCATAGGCGTGGTCGTACTCCTCCTCTAGTTTTTCCCGGATCCTCCGGGCTAGAAGGGGGCTCTTACCGTCCGTGGAAACACTGATGGAAAGGTTCCCGCGCCGCATTGTCGCCGGGACGATGAAATTAGACAGCTCCGGGGCATCAACCACGTTAACCAGGACCCCGGTCCGGAAAGCCTCCTCAGAGACCAGGCGGTTGATCCGAGCCTCGCCGGTGGCCGCCACGGCGACAAAAGCGCCGGCGAGGTCGCCGGTCCGGTACGTGCGTTGAAGCCAGTTGACCTTTTCACCGGTGGACAGCTTCTCCAGTTCCACGGTTACCTCGGGACTGACCACCGTCACCCGGGCCCGGCATGAAAGCAAGGCCAGAACCTTCCTTTCGGCCACTGCACCCCCACCGATAACCACGCATTTCTTGTCCTTCAGATCCAGGCAAACCGGAAAATACAGCATCTGGCCCACTCCAGGATTTCAGAAATGATACCGGTGCCAGTCAGTTATATAGAGGTTGACCACAACATAATTGAATACCACTGCAGAAAACCCGGCCAGGGAAAGAAGTGCCGGCTTCCGGCCCCTCCACCCCGCCAGGACCCGGGTCAAGAGGTAGAAACCGTAGATTGTCCAGGTCACCAGGGACCAGATTTCTTTAGGGTCCCAGCTCCAGTGGCTCCCCCAGACCCTGCCTGCCCAGAAAGAACCGGCCAGAATCGCCAGGGTAAGGAGGGGAAAGCCGGCCCCGATGAGGTAGTAGCTGACCCGGTCCAGGGTTTCCAAGGATGGTAGAAGGTAATAAAACACCCAAAACTTCTTCTCCCGCAGCTGTTTTTCCTGGATCAAATACATACCCGCGGCCAGGCACGAAAGGGCAAAAGCCGCATACCCTAAAAAAGCAACCAGAACGTGGAAAGTAACCCAATTGCCCAGCAAGAAAGGATTCATTTCCGCGCTGCCCCGCGGCAGAACCGCAAGCACCACCAGGAGAACAAAGTTGGCCGGGGCCAGGAAAACACCGGTAATCTTCAAGTTCACCAGGTATTCCAGGAGAAGATAGTGGAGGATTAACACCCACGAGAAAAAGACCGCCGACTCAACCAGGGACAAGAACGGGGGACGCCCAGTCTCAACAACCCGCAGTACTAGGGCTACCGTCTGGGCAATCCACGCAAACCGGGTAACCCAAACGGCCGCCCGGTACCAGTGACGAAAGCGCAAGAAACCCACGTGAAGAACGGCAGCAGCACCGTAGAAAACTAGCATCAGGATGAAGAGAGCAAAACTAGATCCCACCACGAACAGCAACTCCCTCTAGGCTACTCCGAAAATGCCACCATCCACCTCGCCAGGGGTGCTCCTCCACTCGCCTTTTTTATTCTTCGGCCCTCCGGGCCTGCGGCATAACCGGGCTCGCTCCGGAGCACCCTGGACGTGCAGCTTATGATACCACCTGATTAAGGGTCCGCTCAATACCAGCTCTGATTTTCATGCTTCGTGGTGCCGCCGCTGCGCAGGGCGGCATGGGCCACTACCAGGAGACAGCGGACTACAGACTCCAATTCTCTTTCGAGGTCACCCGACATGGCGGCAGGTGGTAAGACTACTTGACATACAGGTATTCCTCCTCTGAGCCTTCACCACCTTGAGAAGATTTCGTCTCCAGGTTGAAGAGCTTCCGAAGCGCCTTTAAGTAGACCCCTCCATCAGCACCGTGCGCGTATTCCTTAATCTTAACCGTCGGATCGTTCAGGATCTTGTTAACGATCCGTTTTCCCATGGCTTCCACCACCTTACGCTGGCGAGCATCCAGCTCAGGTAGTTTCCTCAGTGCCCTTTCCAGTTCCAGGCACCTGATCTCTTCGGCCTTCTCCCGCAGGGACCTGATGACAGGGATAACCTCCAGGGTATTGAGCCACCTCTCAAAGTCTGCCACCTCTTCCTGGATCATCCTCTCGATCTTGACCGCCTCGCGCTGCCTCTCCTTGAGGTTGGCCTTTACCACTGTCTCCAGGTCGTCAATATCGTAAAGAAAAACACCACCTATCTGCTGGCACCTGGGGTCAATATCCCGCGGTACGGCAATATCAAACAAAAAAATCGGACGCCCCCTCCTGGCCCGCATTACGCCGGCCAGGACGTCCTTCTTCAGGATGAGGTGGGGAGCACCGGTAGAACTGATTACGACGTCCACCCTTTTCAACCAGTCTTCAATCCGTTCGAATTCGACCGCCTTCCCATGGAACAGGGCTGCCAGTTTCTCGGCCCTCTCGTAGGTTCGGTTGGCCACGATTACCTGGTCAACACCACTGTCGACCAGGTGGCGCACCGTAAGCTCGCTCATTTTGCCGGCCCCGATCACCAGTACCTTCCGGCCCTTGAGGTCTTGGAAAACCTTTTTCGCCAGTTCCACCGCGGCATAGCTCACCGAGACAGCGTTCTGGCTGATCACGGTCTCAGTGTGGGCCCTCTTTCCCACCCTCAGGGCACGGCCGAAGAGGTTGTGGAGCAGCTTACCAACCGTGTGGTGTTGGGCAGCCGTAAGGTAGGCCTCCTTGACCTGGCCCAAAATCTGGGTTTCCCCCAGGATCATGGCATCAAGGCCGCAGGCAACCAGGAAAAGGTGCCGTACAGCCTCGGAGCCGCGGTAATGGTAAAGATGCTCAACAAAATCTTCCCTCGGAACCTGGTGGAATTCCGATAAGTAATCCACCACAAAGCGGTGGGCGGCAGCTGCATCCTGGGCTGCACTGTAGATCTCCGTCCGGTTGCAGGTAGAGAGTATCAGCCCTTCCGAAAATCCGGGAATGGCAGCCAGCTCGGCCAAAGCTTCAGCATAATCACGGGCGGTAAAGGAGAGTTTTTCCCTCACTTCCACAGGTGCAGTCTTGTGGTTTAGCCCTACCACCGTTATTTCCATCTAGCCCACTCCCTACAATCGCGGTCAGACGTGAACAGCCTCAAGGTCCCCAGCCCGGTAACAACTACCGGCTGCTAACCCGCCGGTGCCGGCTTGGAACGCCCTGGTTGATAAATACAGAACGGCTCTTCGGCCAGGTAGTCCCCACTGGTACTGTACGCCCGGGCACGGCAGCCACCGCAGACCTTCCGAAACTCACAGCGTCCGCAGCGCCCCTTCAGGTTATCAAGGTCCCGCAGTTCCCGGAACAGGTCCGATTCCTGGTAAATGCTCCGAAAATGTTCCTCCCTGATGCTGCCGGCCTGCACAGGAAAATACCCGCATGGATAGACATCCCCCAGGTGCGAAACAAAACAGAACCCGTCACCGGCCATGCACCCCCTGACGGCCCGGTTCCTCCCCGGGTGGTGTCCCTGCCCCAAAACACCGCCCTTCACCGGCACGTCGGACTTGGCTTGAGTCGTCCCTTCACGCCGGGACTGAACCTCCCCAGCCTCTTTTGCCTTTTGGCGCCAGACCCGCTGGTAATGGGGGCCACAGGTCACCTTGACCCGGATCGATGCCTTCTGGGCGGCATCGTAAACCCATTCAAGAAGCCCCTCGTACTCCTCCGGGCTGATCTCGTCGTCAATCTTGCCGCGTCCGGTCGGAACCAGCATGAAAACGTCCCAGGCCACGGCCCCTAAGGATTCGGCCAGCTTGAGGATCCCAGGAAGGTCCTCCAGGTTGTGCCTGTTGACGGTAGTATTCACCTGAAAAGGAAGCCCCGCTTCCCGTGCATAGGCCAGACCATCGAGAATACCCTCAAAGCAGCCGGGAACCTGCCGAAAGGAATCATGAAGGTCAGGAGTGGAACCATCCAGGCTGACGGAAATAGCCATTACCCCGGTCTCTTTGATGGCACGGGCTGATTTCGCGTCCAGAAGGGTTCCGTTCGGGGACATCACCACCCGCAGCCCCTTGTCCGCTGCATAGCGGGCCACATCCAGGGTATCATCCCGCATCATGGGCTCTCCACCGGTAATAATCAGGATCGGGCGCGCAAATTCAGCAATCTGGTCAACAAGCCGAAAAGCCTCACCGGTAGAAAGTTCCCCTGGCGAAGGGTTCCGCTGAGCCTCGGCCCGACAGTGGATACAGGCCAGGTTGCAGGCCCGTGTCGATTCCCAGGCCACCAATGCCGGTAGTGGTTCTGTCAAAGCCCTTTTCCTCCCCGTCTGTACATGTAAGTAGTCACCAAGACCGCCTAGGTCCTGCCGGCGCCACGAAGAATGAAAACCCTGAGTGGAGCCGGCGTTTTCAGGCTCGTGATCCTTGCCGCCACAAGGGGCAGCACTACGGAGGATGAACCCCAGGAACAAGCCGGTTACTGCACTCTGCACCAGTAGGTGCCGGCTTTCTGGGCGGCGGTCAGCCCACGAGTTCAAGAAAGGCAGTAACACGAAGCATGAAAATTGGAACCAGTACTTCGCATGAGTTGCCCACGCAAGGGCTGCTCCGGAGGGAGACCGGTTATGCCGCAGCCCCGTAGGGGCGAGGAACAAGAAGCCGCGTTGAGGAGCACCCCTGGCAAGGGAGATAGCGGCATTTTCGCGGTAGCCGCCCATGGCGGCACCCCAAGAAAATCAGAGCGGAACCAATATTTTCGGACTAGATACTGTTTTTTCATTTCATTATACTAAACAATCACGCAATTTCCAACCAGCCCTCTTGCCCCTGGACCGTAGGCCAGGTACAAGCACTGTTGCTCCATCCCAGGGCACAGGCAGGCTAGTGATCATGTTCACAATACTGCCCTTTTAATTTGACCGCCGGCAGGTTGCCCTTGTTCATCCCTGCTTTTTCGCCGCGTCAACACGGCCGGGACGAAAAGGCGGTCTTTCTCCCTCGGCCCGTTGGGCCAGCTCATTACAGGTACAAGATTCTACACCATAACAACTTTATGTAAGCTGCTTATAGAAGTTGGAAATGAAAGCTCATTACAGGTACAAGATTCTAACAACTGCTGGCAAAAGGATTGCAAACTGGTTACAATACCGCTTAGTTATTCGACCCCAAAAGTTATGAATCCTCCCTCACCCCGAGATATTGAACCCGCTCCCTTAGCACCGCTCGAAGGACTGCTCAAGAAGCCCTGGGGGGGGTTTACAAAAATCGTACCATCCAATGCGCAAGATCAGCTCGCGATGACCCTATGAGCAAGATCCTTTTTCTTTACGGAGCCTCAGGCTTAAAGCCGGTATGGATGGCCACAATTCCTCCACTAATTTTTTGATAAGATACCCGGGTCAACCCAGCCTCCCGAAACATCTCGGCCAGCCTTGGAGCCGGGGGGAAGGTTTTCAGTGAGTGCGGAAGGTAGGTATATGCACCTTTTCCCGAACCTTTTTCTGCCAACCACCCCAACACGGGAACAATCCAGTAAAAATAGAAGAAATACGGCCATTTTAACCACAGGTTTTCGGGCCAGGTGAGCTCCATGCATACCACCCGCCCACCAGGCCGCGTCACCCGTGCCATCTCCTTTAAGGCACAGGGCAGGTCGGCCACATTCCTCAGGACAAACCCGCTTGTAACCACGTCGAACTCTCCATCGTCAAACTCCAGCCGCACGGCGTTCCCCAACCGGAGATCAATAACCCCTTCCAGGCCCCGGGCACGAATTTTTTCTCGACCGATCCGCAACATTTCCCGGGAAAGATCAACCCCCACGATCCGGCCTGAGGTTATCACCTCTCCCATTAATAAAGC
>SESX01000113.1 GCA_004367365.1 Candidatus Acetocimmeria pyornia | reverse complement strand
TTCGGTGGAGCGGACTCCCCAGGGGGGCCACCTGGCCCTGGCGCCTGATGAGGTTGATCGGATCGTGCAAAAGACTGCCTCCCTCTTGGAGAAGGTCGCGGCCAAGGGAAGACAGCCGGTTATTGTTTGTGCTCCCGTGGTGAGAACCTACTTGAGGCGTCTGCTGGAGAGGGTTTTTCCCAAGGTTGTTGTCCTTTCATATAACGAAATCGAGTCCGATGTTCGGCTCGAATCTGTCGGGGTGGTGAGCCTGGGATGAGGATAAGAAGATTTACTGCTTCTGATATCCGGGAAGCCATGGGCATGGTCAGAAGTCAGCTTGGACCCAACGCGGTGATCTTGCAAACCAGGCGGTTTCGGTCAGGCGGGTTCTTCGGCCTCTTCGGTCGTCCCATGGTGGAGGTAACAGCGGCCGTGGATGACGGTGGCCGGCTGCCCGCATACCCCTCTTCCCTTTTCAGTCCCACCCGGCGGGCCGTAGGAGCCCATAAGAAAGATGGGGCCCAGGGATGGCCGTCGGCCTCCTCGGAGAAGTACCAGGGAGGGAGGCAGGATGCCGAGGACCGGACAAGGGCCGGGGCTGGCGGTGACAACGGGGCGCGGTCGACAGGTGCCGTGGTGGAGTCGGTTGTTCGCATCCAGGATGAACTGCGCGAGTTGAAGGGGATGGTGCGGACCCTGGTTGAAGAAAGGCAGGACCGTGGTTGCAGGCCGCTGCCGGGCGACGCGCCCTCTCAGAACGGCCTGGTTCAGAGCCTCCTGGATCAAGGGGTTGCTGATGACCTAGCCCGAACCATGGTGGCCATGGCCTCGGCACCGGCCCGGAATGGCGGCGGGAAACAGGACGGTGACCTTTCGAGCCGGCTTCGGACCGTAATTTGTGAATGGTTTGGAACCCCGGAACCCATTAGCACGGGCGGAGAGGGCCCAAAGGTGGTCTGCATGGTTGGTCCGACGGGCGTGGGTAAGACCACGACCATCGCCAAGCTGGCGGCTGAGTTCTGCCTGGTTAAGGAAGCCAGGGTAGGACTGGTAACGGTTGATACTTACCGCATTGCTGCTGTCGAACAGCTCAAAACCTATGCAGAGATCATTGGTGTTCCGGTAGAAGTTGCATATACGCCCAGGGAACTCGAGAGGGCCTTGGAGAGATTGGCAGGGGTTGACCTTATTCTTATCGATACCGCTGGGCGTAATCACAAGAATTCCATGCAGATGTCGGAGATGAAAGCCTTTGTACAGGCGGCCGACCCGGATGAAGTGCACCTTGTACTGAGCAGCACCACCAATGACCGTGACTTTCCGGAGATCCTGGCGAGGTTTGGGGAGGTTGGCTACGACCGCCTGGTGATCACCAAGCTGGATGAAACCGACCACCCGGGCACCTTGCTTAACCTGCGCAGGATGACCGACAAGCCGTGTTCCTACTTTACCGACGGGCAAAGTGTTCCGGATGATATCCGGGAAGCGGACCCCGGCTTTCTGGCCGACTTAATCCTGGGTGGGGTTGAACCGGTACAAACTGATGCAGGGTCGTTCAGGAGGGGGTGAAAGGTATGCTTCGGACGGACCAGGCTGAGAACCTCCGCCGTTTGAGCGGTTTGAAACGCGACCGGATGCACGCTGCCGACCCCAGGGAGCGGGCTGGAAGGACGCGGGTTCTGGCCTTCACCGGAGGTAAAGGTGGGGTAGGAAAAACCAGCCTGGCTGTGAACTTCGGTCTGTCTCTCTTGGGCAGGGGGAAAAAGGTAGTGCTTTTTGACGCCGACCTGGGTTTGGCCAACGCAGACGTGGTCCTGGATGCCTCTCCAAGGTATAACCTTGGCCATGTTGTCCGGGGGCAGAAGTCCCTGGTGGAGATTATCCATAAAACCACGGCAGGCCTGGACCTCATCCCCGGAGGATCAGGACTGGACGAACTGGTCGACCTTCCTCCTGCCCGGCTCGGGGTCTTTTTATCGGGGCTGAACGACCTGGAAGGCCTGTGTGACTTCTTGATCATTGATACTGCTGCAGGCCTGTCCAGGACAGTCATGGGCTTTGTGTTGGCGGCGGACGACATCATTACCATTACCACTCCTGAACCGACCTCAATTACCGACGCTTATGCCACCATCAAGTACATCCTCAGGCGCAACTCGGGAGCCCGGATCTGGCTCCTGGTCAACCGGGTTTCTAATCTCCAGGAGGGTAAGAATGTGGCCAACAGGTTGGTCACGGTTGTGGAACGGTTTCTGAAAACACGGATCTCGGTTCTAGGCTGGGTATATGATGACAGTAAGGTCAACCTCTCTCTCCGGAGGCAGGCCCCTTTCTACCTGGAGCATCCCAACTGCCCAGCGGCTAGGGCAGTGGACGAAGCCGTCTTCAGGTTGCTCGGCGAAAAGACCCCGGGGCGCGGGGTCGGAGGTATTATCAACTGGGTAAAGAACCTCGTTCTGGATCAGCCGCTCCGGCGGGCTGCCCGCTACCACGGGCAGTGAAAAAGCTGTACTCCAAGGCACATATCCCGTGGGAGGATCTTGGTGCCTGGCAATAAAGAATTTGCTGAACTACCGTGAATGATTCCCGGGAGGCCGGTGTTCAGAGATGACCAAGCGCAGGACGGGGAAACCCGGTCGGCTCCACGTGAACCAAAAAGTGAAAATCAGAGTGGTAGCTGGTGTATTCAAAGGGAACTATTCGAGTCGAATTGAGGACTGCGGGGAAGATTACCTGGTTCTGGCCATGCCCATCAAGAAGCGTCAACTGGTACCTCTACCACCGGGGACCCGGGTCTGGGTTCACTACCTGGACGAGGCGGGTATCTACCGTTTTCAGACAGTGGTGACTGACCACCGCCTGTCTGAACCGCCAAACCTTACGATTTTAGCGCCGGAGCAGGTAGACAGGCACCAAAGACGGCGGTACGTGCGCCTCGACGTCAGGCTGCCGGTGGAATTTGGGTTGCTTGAAGGAGCAGATGCCGGCGACAAGGCCGGGGACGTGCTACCGCTTTTTAGAGGGTGGACTGCGGACCTGAGCGGGGGTGGAATGGCCCTGGTTCCTGAGGTCGAGCTTCAACCAGGGAGCCTGATGGCCTTCGAGCTGAAACTGCCCGATGGAAAGCCTCCCTTGCGGGGCCGGGGACGGGTGATTCGGGTTAAGAAGGGTGAGGGCATTCCAGGGTTATGCCTGGCGGGTGTTGAGTTCTGCGGTATATCTGAACAGGAACGCGACCGGATCGTGCGCTTCATTTTCAAGGAAGAGCGGCTGCGCCGGAAAATGGGCTTGGTCTGAGGATAGGATGTCAAGGCCAACGAGGTGTTGTGATGCTAGAGGCTACCAAGATCAAGGGTGTTGACGAAAAGTCCCTGTGGACCCGGTACAAGGGGAGGGGGGACACCAAAGCCCGAGAGGAACTGATCATGATGTACCTCCCCTTGGTTAAATACGTTGCCGGCCGGTTGTTGATGACCATGCCTCCCCAGGTGGACCTGAATGACCTGCAGGGGTATGGTATCCTGGGCCTTCTTGAGGCTATCGAACGGTATGACCCTGGGCGTGGTGTGAAGTTTGCCACCTACGCCATCAGCCGGATCCGGGGGGCGGTTCTTGACGGCCTCCGGGCCGAAAGCTGGGTTCCAACTTCTGTCCGGCAGAAGGCCCGGAACCTGGAGAGGCTTTACGCGGAAATGGAGCACCGTTTGGGTCGGTCGGTCAGCGATGAAGAAATGGCCCGGGAACTGGGGATTTCGGAGGAAGAGTTTTCTAACCTGGTGGTGGAGGTCAGCCGGGGAGTGGTGGTTTCCTTGGAGGATGTCTGGCCGGGGGAGGGGGACCCTGGCAACCGTTCCCTGTTAGAAAGGATTGAAGACCCGGACGCGGCTGACCCTTTGCAATCCCTTCAATTCGAGGAAAAGAAGGAAATCCTGGCCAAGGTGCTTGCCAAGCTGCCTGAAAAGGAAAAGCTCGTCGTTACCCTCTACTACTATGAAGGGCTGACGGTGAAGGAGATTGCTGAGGTCATGGGTATCTCGTCTTCCCGGGTGTCACAGCTTCACGGGAAGGCGATCCTCAGGCTCAGGGGTCACCTGAGCAGGATGAAATCCATTTTGGTGGGCTAGGCCGGTAGATGGACAAGCCAGCCATGCACGGCGGCGCCGCGAAGGGTGAAAAATGGAGCTGGTAGCGCGTAAAAGGTGTACGCCAGGGTTGCTCCCAAGGGAGACAGGTACACCCCAGCCCCGGAGTGGCAAGGAATGAAACGGCGGTTGGAAGAGGAACCCTGGCGAGGGGGGTAAGGGGATTTTCGGGGTGAGAGGAGGGGCCGGAATCGTTGGCAAATCTCGACGAAAGACCCGAACTGGATACGAACGTCAATACGGCAAACAACGTAAATATAGAAAGTTGTGCCGGGGAGGGAGCGGCTCCCGGGGAGGCTGCCAACGGTGAGCAGGACCATCAAGGGGAGGCGGTTAGGGTCGTCGTTACCAGGGGAGGGATGGCAGCGTACTTGGAAGTAGCTGCCGGGGCTTCCCTTTCCCTGGAAGGAGCCAGGCAAAGGTTATCGGAAGCCGGGGTATGCTGCGGGATCAAGGAAGAAGTTCTGAAGCGTGCGGTGAAGGAAGGGGCTGCTAGAGGGGGACGGTTTCTAGTTGCCGAGGGTACTGAACCTGTTCCCGGCAAGGACGGCAAGGTGGTGTACGAATTTGAGACCGGGGATCGGAAGATCAAGCCGGTGGAAAACGAGGACGGCCGGGTGGATTACGTGAATCTTGATCTGGTGCAGAACATTCGGGCTGGTGCACGGTTAGCCAGGCTTGTTCCTCCTACAATAGGGGTTCCAGGAAAGACGGTCACAGGGAAAGAGGTCCCGGCCCGGCCGGGGCGCGAACCGAAATTCGGTGCCGGCCCAGGGGCTTCCCTCTCTGACTCGAGGCTGGAGATTGTGGCTGAACGGGACGGGCAACCTGTCTTGGACGGGCCTGGCTTGATAAGTGTGAGGACGGTTTACGAGGTCAAAGATGTGGACCTCTCTACCGGCAACATAGATTTTGTGGGCACCGTGCTCGTCAGGGGGAACGTGGGCCACGGCCTGTGCGTACGGGCGGAAGGGGATGTCCAGGTCGACGGGTACGTTGATGGGGGGACAGTCAGGTCCAAGGGCAACGTTCTTGTTCGCAGGGGTATCCAGGGGAGAAACCAGGGGGAGGTCCACGCGGGTGGAAATGTAACTGCTTTTTTCATCGAAAATGCAACGGTTGTGGCTGGAGGCAACGTGGATGTTGGTAGTGCCATCATGCACAGCCGCGTTACCGCCGGTGGCTCCGTCTCGGTGGGGGGGCGCCGGGGATTGATTGTCGGCGGTTGGGTTCGTGCTAGGAATGAAATCCGGGCCAAGACCATCGGTGCGGAGATGGGTACCCCCACCGTGATCGAAGTCGGGGTAGACGCCAGGGTAAAGGAAGAATTAATCGAAGTGTATCAGAAGGTCCGCCAGATCCAGGCTGACGTGCGTAAGATAGAACAGGCCCTTAAAATCCTGAAGGACATGGAACGAAAATACGGGAGACTACCGGAGGACCGGAAAGTCGTGGTTCTCAAGCTGATGCAGAACCGGTACCGCTTGCGCTCGGTACTTGAAGCCCTGGAGGAGCGCCGAAAAAATCTGGAACAGGCCCTTAAGGCGAATCGGCAGGCAAGGGTAATGGCATCAAGGGTGTTTTACCCGCGGGTCGAGATTACCATCGGGAGGGCCAACCGGAAAGTACTTGACCCAATCTTGGAGTCGGTGGCATCTGTAAGTGCTGAGGGGGATATTGTTTTTAAGACTTACCCTGCAGGGGGCGGGAGGTAACTGGCTATGGCTGGTGACCCAGTGGATCTTGGAACAGTGCTTCAGAAGGTACCCGAGGTGGCACAGGTCAGGCGGGTCAGGGACGAAATGCCGGCCCGTTACCAGCACCACGAAGCATACCAAGGCCAGAAAACGAGCGAACGTCGCAGGCAGAAGGTCGCCCGGGCCAAGGAACCCAGGGAGAAAAGGATTCGGGGTGAAAGGCAAAAAGACGGCGGAAGGAAGGGCCTTCAGGAGCAGGCTAGACCGCGTCAATCCGCGGGGGGGAAGAAAGGACAAATCAAGAAGGGCTCCAACGGCACATCGCGGGGGAAAAACCTGGATATCTTGTGTTAGAAGGTCCAAGAAGGCTCTGTGCTTGATTCTTGAAGGTGGGTTAGGACCCGGGATGGGGATTTTCGGTGAGGGCGGTCCCCTGATCGGCAAGAGGAGGGGTGTTTGCGTGGTGTACTTGATCCTTCTGCTGGGGCTGATCCTGGTTGGAATTTCCCTGTGGGAAAGGCCCGGGCGCACTGAGTCCACGCGGGATTGGTTCAGGTCCCAAATCTTGGAGCAGCCTGGAGCGGTCTCGGAGGAGACAATCCAGCCGGAAGCTAGTTTGCTCAGTCAGGAAGTCCAAGCCAGGACGGAAACCCTACAGCACCTGCTCTCGCGGGCCGAAAGAGCGGCGAGCGATCTCCAGAAGGCCTTGGAATCTCTGGGTTCGACCCCAGAAAGGACACCCGCGCAGCCCGGACGGTCAAGGGTAACAGGTCCCCGTACCAGGTACCAGTGGATTTACCGTCTTTCCGAAAACGGAATGAAGCCCGCGGAGATCGCCCAGAGAACAGGTATGACCACCGGAGAAGTGGAATTGATCTTGAACCTGGGTCGGACCAGGGAGCCAGCCAGGGAACTACCCATGCAGAAACAGGCATCTCCTGCAAGGCGTCATAACCATCGTAATCTTGAAGGCGAGAATCTCCAGGTTGGGGCTGACAACAGGAGGAAAGCAGGCGGGGGGACTGTCCAACAGCAGTAACCACCTGGGCAAACAGCACTTTACAAGGCCCTTTTCACTGCATGGTGCGGGTAAGGAGGCTTGATGCGGGATGAGTTCCAGGAAAATCTTTCTGCTGGGTATGGGGGTGGGATTGATCCTGGCTGCCTTCCTGGTTCTGCTGGCTGGACCCCATCAAGACCTTACCCGGTCTGAGATCGAATGGAGAGCTCGGCAGTTAGGGATGGTGTACCCGGCCGAGGAGCTTGGTTGGGCCGGGGCGGGTCAAGGGAAAGGTGCCCTTTCGGTTCATGGAGACGGTGAAGGGGAGCGCAGCGCGGGTACCGGGGCCGACAACGGAAAAAGGGTGACCGTTGTGGTGCCGAAGGACTTGACTGCCAGCGAAATTGCCCAGGCTCTCGTGGAAGGTGGGGTGATTAAAGAAAAGCAGCCCTTCATAGAGGAGGCCGTGAAGAGAGGGATTGATACCCGGTTCCGGGCTGGGGTGTATCTTTTCCGCGGTGACGAGACCCTGGACGAAGTCTTCCGGGTTCTGACGGGCACGTTGCGTTGAAGGTGAGAAATCGCCCCGTCTGATCCTGCTCACAAACCCCCTTTAGAGCCTTGAAAAGGCTCCCGCCTCAAGTGAACAGGGACCAGACCTCGGCAGAGACAGAATCCTGGCCCAGGTATAACGGTGGGTGATCCTGGCATAATATCACACGGAGGCAGGGGGCGGGGTAGAAGGGGGACAGCTCTGTGCTTAGGGTGAACCGGATTTCTTTTTTGTTTGGGCTTTTGGCCGGCTTTTGTCTGGCGGGCATGGTCGTGGCGGCAGGTCTCTATTTCATCGCGGACCACGGTGTGATGGTGGTGGTGGACGCCGACGAGATTGCCCGCCGGCTTCGGGACGAAGTTGAGGCAGCCGTCAGCCACAAGCTCCCAGAGCTGATCGCAGAAGCAAAAAGGACAGTACCGCAAAGGGTAGCCCAGGAGATGGCCGGCCGGCTCAATGCAGCCAGTATTGAAATTTCTGGGGTCAAGATCTTTCTCCCGGCCGGGTCCCTTGCTCGACTGGAAGCAAAACTTCAAGAAACGGTTCAAACCATCCTCTTTCAGATTCTTGATGAAATGAACCAAGAGGAGACGATCCACGAGTTTACCCGCGAGACCCACCAGAGGGTTCTGGAAGCAATCTACAAGGAACTGGACGGGAGAACCATCCTTATTGAACCGGGATACCGTGGTTTTCATCCTTTTTCTATCCCGCTGGTCATTACGGTTAAAGGAGGGAATATCCCCTCTGGACCCTGGTAACGGCTTACAAGCTTAGTGTAAAGTTACTGTAGGGATTTGAGGGAGTTAAATAAAGAGGAAAAAAAGGGCAAATA
>SESX01000112.1 GCA_004367365.1 Candidatus Acetocimmeria pyornia | reverse complement strand
CCTTCAGTAAGAGCTTCTGGATGTCCCAGTACGGCTGCCAGAGCGGTGGCCCAATCCGGCTCTGCATCCGTGCCGCCACGATGCGGTCGATACCCTTAAAGAACAGTCCACACACCAAAGCGAAAACCGTAATACCAACAACTGCCAGGAGCTTACCCGCCAGAACCTCGATGGTCACCGTAGCATCCTCCTCGTCTTTTCCACGCACAGCCGCCGCAGGTCTTCCTCGGTCAAGACCGTCGTGGTACCCTTCTTCCGGTCTACCACTGTTACCCGGTCCGTACATGAGATACACGGATCAATGGAGGCCACAATCAGAGGTATATCTGCGATCTGGGCCCCTTTCATCATTGGGAACCAGGAAGGGATGTTGGCGTAGGTGGGAGCACGGACTTTCCAGGCCGTGACATTGGCCTCCCCTTCCTCAAGGCGCACGTAGTGGTAATCCTCACCACGCGGTGCCTCGATACTGCTGATCCCTTCACCGCTGGCCTTCTTCAGCTGGTTCAGAAGCCGGGGCAGCTTATCCTCAGCGCTGATTTTCCCTTCCGGGAGACCTTCCAGGCACTTCTCGATGATTTCGATGGACTGGGCAATCTCGAAGAGACGGACCACTGCCTTATCGAAGACATCACCACGGGTTTCCCCGGTGATGGCTTCTGGGGTAATGGCCTTGACCTCAAGGTCGGCATAGGCGCAGTAGGGTTGGTCCTGCCTGACATCTGTGGCCACTCCAGAAGCCCGGGCCGTAGGCCCAACGGCACAGGTCTCGATGGCCTCTTCCCTGGTCAGAACACCAATATCCCGGGTACGCGCCCGTACTGAGGGGTCTTCCACGAAGGCCTCTACCAGGCGGTTGAACAGCCCCAGGTAGCTTTCCAGGTTTTCTCTGATCTTGGCGGCACCGTCGGTAGTGATATCCCTCCTGACCCCGCCGATGGCCAGGATCCCGTAGTTCACCCGGTTTCCGGTGAGATACTCCAGGACATCCATAACCTCTTCCCGCACGCGCCAGGTATAGTAGAACAAGGAATCGAAGCCCATCAAGTGGGCAGCGACACCAGCCCAGAGAATGTGGGAATGAATACGCTCCAGCTCGGCAATAATCGTGCGAATGTATTCAGCCCGGAGGGGCACCTCGATGCCAGCCGCGCTTTCCACCGCCCTGGCGAAACAAAAGGCATGGCACACGGAGCATATCCCGCAAATGCGTTCTGCCAGGTAAATGACTTGGATGGGGTTCCGTTGGAGGCCCAGGTATTCAATACCGCGGTGGACCCATCCCGTTTTGATGTCCAGGTTGACCACTTCTTCGCCCTCGATTTCGAAACTCAGGTGAATAGGCTCCTTGAGCCCCGGGTGGACCGGGCCAACAGGGATTTTATAAGAATATGAATACTCGGCCATGGTATCACCTCACATAGAGCCTGTTTTCAGTGCTTAATGCCGGATTCGTCTTTTCGCCAGGGATGAACCCCCGCCGGGAAATCTTCGGGCAGGAAAAAATTCTCCATGGGCGGTAAGCCATCCACCTCAACTCCAATCAATTCCCTCTTCTCGCGTTCCGAAATCACGGCTCCAGGTATGAGATCGTGAATCGTGTCCACCTTGGGGTCCTCTTTGGGTAAGCGCACCTCGATGTTGACATGGATCAGGCTGAACCTGACTCCATACTGGATTCCAAAATGGTAAATGAGGACGATTTCTTCACCGGCGTCATAAGCGGAAATAACCGACAGCCTCGGAAACTGGATTTCTTTGAGGGCCAGGACCACCTGCCGGAGTGCCTCCCTCTTGACCCGGACCCAGACCGTGTCGAAAGAGGTTTTTTTGACTCCGGCTGCCGTCTGTTGAACCCGGCTTTCCTCCAGGCCTGGACCCAATTTCTCTTTGAGAAAAGCGACCACTTCTTCGCCCGACCGACAGGGCCGGGAAATGGCATCAACAGCACCAGTGCTCACAGGGCCACCCCCTCCTTTCCGGCCGCATCCTGCTCGGCTGTTTCCTGGACTCCCCTGCGTTGGCTCTCAAGTTTAGCCCAAAGCTTGACTACACCTTCAATGATGGCCTCTGGACGGGGAGGACATCCTGGCACATAGACATCCACCGGGATCACCTGGTCCACCGGCCCGGCGGTATTGTAGGAGGAGTAGAATACACCGTGGTCTGTTCCACAGGTCCCAACCACAATCACGGCCTTGGGGGCTGGAACCTGTTCGTAGATGCGCCGGGCGCGTTCATCCATCCCTTTGACCACCGGCCCTGTTACCAGGAGCACGTCTGCGTGTCTTGGAGAGGGCACCAGCTTGATGCCGAAACGCTCCACATCGTACCTTGGGGTCAGGAGCGAAACAATTTCAATATCACAGGCATTGCACGACCCGGTATTGAGATGGTAAACCCAAACAGCCCGCTCAAAACTGTTTAAACCCTTGCCCAACTGCAATCACCCTCCCATCCCTAAGATCAGGACGCCAACGAGAACCAAGACCCCCAGAAACCACGTCGTGTAGTCGTTGATAAGGCCCGTGTGGCTCTGAACCAAGGGACGGTAGTACCCTTTGAGGGCCTCCAGAAAGCCCCAGTAAACATTTGACGCCCGCACGTGTTGTTTCTCAACCTCTGGTTGACCGGAGAGGAAAGGCTTTACCTGCTCTGTGCCTTTTTGGTAATCCGACCTCCCACGGGCACGGATAATTAGGACCACCAGGCCCGCCGCCCCCAAGGCAGCAATCCACCAGAGTGGGCTCCAGAACCCGCTGCCGGTATCCAGCATCTACATTCCACCTCCGATGACCTGCACAATGTAGCCCGCCCGATTAACCAGAGCCTGCGCCGCAGGGTGAACCAGGTAATCCAGAACCGCTCCCGGGAAGAGCCCGAAGAGAACCACCACCACGGCCAAGACACCCATTCCAACCTGCATGAAGACCGGAACCTCCCGGATGGGTTGAGGTCCTTCCGGCTTTGGACCCAGGAAAGCACTCTGGAATACCTTCACAAAGGAAGCAAGGGTGAGAATACTCACGACCATAGCGATGATGGCAAGGATCGGGTTGAACAGGTAGACAGATTCATAGATCAAAAGCTTCGAGGCAAAGCCGTTAAAGGGCGGCAGCCCGGAAATGGCAGCAGCTCCGATGATAAAGCAGACCGTGGTGAAGGTCATTTTGTGTCCCAGGCCACCCATTTCGTTGAGGTCCTCGGTGCCGGTTCTGAGGAAGATGGCACCTGCAGTCAAAAAGAGCAGGCCCTTGTACATGGCGTGGTTGATGATATGGAAGATACCACCTTCCATGGCTTTCATCCCGTAGGCTCCAAAGGCGACCGGGTCTCCCAGAACCGCGAGGCCAACTCCAAGACCCAGGAACATGTAGCCGGACTGTGAGACGGCGTGGTAGGCCATGAGCCGTTTGATGTCGTGCTGCCGCAGGGCCATGGTAACCCCGACAAACATGGAAAGGAGTCCAAGGGCAATGATGATCCACCCTACCACCAGCACGTTCATTTCCAGCCCGTAAAGGGTGAACACCACCCGGAAAAGGCCGTACAGGCTGGCTTGGCTGACACTGACCAGAAGCGCGGTCACCGACGCCGGGGCCTCCCCGTAGGCATCCGGGACCCACATGTGCATGGGGACTGCCCCTGACTTCATGGCCAGGGACGCAACCAGGAGGACAAGGGCCAGCTTATCAGCCGTGGTAAGCTCCATCCAGGAAGCCAGGGCGGCAAAATTCAGTGCATCGTACCGCCCGTAGAGAAAGCCAACAGCCAGGAGAACAAAGAGGGCTCCAACTGTACTGATCACCATGTATTTGAAGGCCGCCTCTATTGACTCCGGCCTCTTCCGTTGGTAGGCAATCAGGGCGAAGGAAGCAACTGAGGCTACCTCAAGGAAGACGAAGAAGTTGAAGGCATCACCGGTTAACTCCATGCCCAACATGCCGGCCACCAGCAAGAGGAGGAGAACATCGTGTTTTTCCAGGGCACTGGACTCCCGCAAAAAGTGAATTGAGTAAAGGCCCACAGCGACCGCCACCAGGGAACCCGAGAAGGCCATGAAGGCACTGATGGCGTCCACCTCGAAAAGGATCCGCACTGGAAATGCCATTCCCGAAGGCAGAACTAGGGTTGACGATTTCCCCCCCAAGACGTAAACCTGGATGCCACTATCAAGTACCCGCCAGAGCAAGAGACAAACCGCGGCAAAGGTTCCCACCAGGGCAGTGGTCACCCATGTTCTTCGTACTGTTTTCCCTAATTTGGCTACCAAAGGGGTGGCAAAAGCCGCTAGCAATGGTATGACAACGGGCAGAACCGGTGCGTGCTGAAACAGACCGTTCATCCGCGCAACCTCCTAATCTTCCTGGCATCGAGGGTTCCGTGGTGTTTGTAAAGGGCGACCGCCAGAGACAAAAGCAGGGCCGTGGTTGCAAAACCAATGACAATCGCCGTCAGGGTCAATGCCTGTGGAGTAGGTAACACCATTTGCTGACCCTCTGGTGCCAGGGTGTAAATGGGTGCCACCGCCCCTTTCCGGTATCCGGTCGTGATCAGGAAGAGGTTAACCCCACTTTCAATCAGGGTCACACCGATGGCTATTTTAATCAGGTTTGTCTTAAAAAGAACGGCGAAAAGGCCGATAATAATCAAACCCGCAGCGGCAAGAAGAGGGGCTTCAAACATCTATACCACCCCTTTCCTCGTGAACCCCGAAGACATCCCACAGGCCCCACAGCATGGAGATCACGATCAGGGACAGGCCTCCGACGACCTCCAGCCCAATGCCCACATTGAGGATGGGGATGATACCCGCTGTATTCAAGTCCCCAGGGTTCACCCCCTGGGTGACCACGTTCCCGAAAAGCCCTCCTGTCCCCGCCAGAAGGTTATAGAGAAAGGTGGCTTTCATCCCGGCAAAGCCCACGATGGTAAAGAGAACCAGGCCTAGGCACTCGACTACGGAATAGAAGTTCTTGCTCAGGTAGGCACGGGCCCTGTCTTTGCCGTAGGCCACAACAAAGAGGGCCACTGCCGAGGCCAGCACGGCTCCACCCTGAAACCCACCACCCGGGGTTAGGTGCCCGTGGAGAACAATGTAAATCCCAAAGGTAAGGATGAACCAGATGATGACATCAGTGACCGTGGTGACAATTTTCGACATTGGTTTCAACGGGTCTTCACCCCCCGGAACAGGGCCACAATTCCTGACACGGCTGTAAAGAGCACAGTGGCTTCTCCCAGGGTATCAAAAGCACGGTAATCAAAAACCACCGACGTCACGATGTTGTTGGCTCCCGTCTCTGCCTGTCCCCAGGCAAGAAAATAATCATCCATGGCGGTATTAATAGGCTCGCCTACAGGGTGAATGGATAACAAACCCGCCAGTAGAAAAGTGGCTGCGAACAAGAAAACCAGCCACCTTACGCTATTTCCCACCGTTATTCCTCCTCTCGCCTGCTCCCCCGAAGAGCTATCAGGTAAATGGCTGTAGTCAGTCCGGCACCAATGGCGGCTTCAGCAATAGCCACATCAGGGGCCCGCAGGAGGTAAAACTCCAGGGAAAGGACCAGACCCAACCCGGCCAGGGTCACCACGGAAATCAGGAGGTCTCGAAACCGAACGGCCATAAGTGCCAGCCAAACCATGATTGCAGATAATCCGACGTGTGCCAGTCCCTCCACTACTTCCTCCTCCCTTTCTCGTCGGCCAGTGCATCCACCACCGCAAACTTTGGACCGACCCCGCTTCGGTGGGCCGCCCGGGCGATGGCGTGGGCCCCGGTAGGATTGGTTACCAGAAGGGCCACCAGGGCTACCGCGGCATGAAGGGCCAGAATTCCGTACCTGCTTTCTCCTCCACTCTGCCAGCTGGTCAACCCGTAGAGGATCACTGCCAGGGTCAAGAATATGGAACCAAAAGTGGTGCACTTGGTGGCACCGTGGAGACGGGTGTACACGTCCGGAAAGCGAAATAGAGCCACGGTCCCCAGGGTGTTAAAGAACAATCCAACAGCACCCAAAATGTAGATCAAAATCTCCAATGGACTCATCATGACAGCCCTCTCTCGGTGAATTTCGCGATATAAAGTGTTCCTATAAAGGAAAGCAAAGCATAAACAATGGCCACATCCACCAATATAATCTCATCCAGCGCCGCCCCGAAAACGACCATGGCGGCCACCACCAAGGTGTTCAAGGTGTCCAGCCCTACCACCCTATCGGGCACTGTCGGACCGAGAAGACACCGGAGGACCGACAACACCGATAGGATCACGACCACCAAGCCGGCCAGGGTAAGAGCCCCTTGCAGTTCCATTATTCAGTAATCCTCCTTATCCAGCCTGAGAACCCCCCGCTTATGTCTTCAATGCTGGGGCTATCGGTTTTGACGTCAATCCAGTGGATGTAGAGGTCATGACTCTCGTCATCAATGTCCACCGTCAAAGTGCCAGGGGTCAGGGTAATGGAGTTGGCCAACATGGTGACCCCGAGGTCCTCGGCCAGGCCTGCCTTCACCTTCACGATGCCGGGCCGGATTTCACCGGTGATCACCCGGCGTGCCACATCAAGGTTCGCCTTGGCCATGCCCCAGAAGAGGGGACCAATAACATAAATGAAGGCCAAAACCCATCGAAGAGGGTTTAGGGCACCTGCCCCACAGCGTTGGCCAAGAAGCCGGCTGCTGGCGGCAGCCACAATCAAGGCTGTCACAGCCCCGGCAATCAGCTCAGCCGCGCTCCACCCTCCCAGGATCGTCCCACTTCCGGCGGTTAGGATCAGGTAAAACCCAAAGGCCAGCAGCCCCGTAATTAGAAAAGACATTTATCCACCTCCTTGCCCTTTTGAATCACCTGACCTGTAATTTTTCTTACTTATCATACCTTTCTCTTAATTGCATGATTTTCGTGATAACTTTCACAAGTACCGGTAGATAATTCGGCCGAGTAAACCCGGCCCCACTCACCACCTGTACACACTCCCTGCTCTCTACCGACTACCTGTCGCACCCATCCTTCGCACTTCTTCGATAAGCACTAACGTTTTGAAATCTCAACACCCAAAACAACTATGGGCACCATACACCGGTTCACAACAACAGCAAGCGCACGGTAGTGATAGTCCCCACCTTCACGAACCTCGCTTCAAGAATGCCCCTCTTCACCTGGCTAAGGCCCTTCTGCACCCCAACTCCAATCCTTACCAAGTAGCCTTATGTGGCACCGCCTCCAGGGCGGCATGGCATCTCATGGGGACCTTCAGGCAGATTTAGCGCTAAATCAAATGGTAATTTACTATTTGCTCGGTTCCGCAACCAAGATGTGTTTAGCTCCTTTTTACTATAACAGGGCATTGACAGGCCCGTCAACCACTTGCAACATAAGACTTAGTTTTGCAAAAAGTCGCAAGAGCATGGGAACTCAGAAAAGAGCACCTCTTGTTAGGGATTTGTTGAAAAGAAGTCCTTAGCCAGCCCTTCGCCCCAAAAACGGCGCAACTCTTCACGGGGATAAGGGTTCGCCAGGTAAAATCTCCCAACGGCAAAACCACGGGTGTCAAGAGGAAAAATTCCCCAATATCCCGGTTGCGTCGGCATCAAAGACCCTTTAGACTACAGGAGGTGCCGTCTGCTTGAGAAACTGCAGCCCCGATCTCCCCTTGGTTGTACCAAAATTGCAGCCGAGGGGGATTAGCTGCGCACAGTTGGAGGGATGGCCGTGCTCCCCAAGGCAAAAAACAACACCTTTCTCCCCACCCTTGTGTTGACTTTCACCCTGATGGGAACTACATGGTGGTACTGGGCGCAAGTAGCAGGTAACTGGGAAGGGTTCTCGCCTAGTGCAACGGCAAGGGATCAAGGGAGTGCCGTTTATAAGCTGAAGTCCAATGCACTAGCTGACAGCCCAAGCGCGAAAGATAGTGAAATTGACCTGACATTCGCGGAGTACGACCTTAATGCCATCTACAAATACGTGGCCTCCAGGGTAGACAACCAGGAACTGGCCTGGACCATCGCCAAAACGGTTATCCAGGAATCCTCCCGGTACGGTTTAGACCCAAAACTGACAGTGGCCGTGATAGAGGTGGAGAGTTCTTTTCAGCCTGACGCCATCAGTCCCGCGGGAGCCAGGGGCCTGATGCAGGTCATGCCCGAAACAGGGCGGACGGTGGCTCTCTGGCTGGGCATGAAAGACTTTCAGGTTTCGGACCTTTACCACCCTGTCACCAACATCGAGATTGGGGTCAGGTTTCTGGCTGAACTCTGGCGCAAATACAAAGACTGGGACGCAGTCCTGACGGCGTACAACCGGGGAGAGCCCTCCATGCTCCGCCTGGTAGAAGATAAAGGTTCTGCCCGTACCAGCTACGGTAGAG
>SESX01000111.1 GCA_004367365.1 Candidatus Acetocimmeria pyornia | reverse complement strand
AGGTCCTCGGGGTTTCCGCCCGAAGTGTGGAGGAAGCCCTCAAGGCGGCTGAAGACGGAGCCGATTATCTCGGCGTCGGGCCGGTTTACCCCACCGGCACCAAGGCTGATGCCGGTGCGGCCACCGGAGTGGAGGTGGTCCGGGATATCTGCCGGCTGGTAGACTTACCGGTGGTTGGCATCGGTGGGATTGGCCCGGGAAATGCCCCAGAGGTCATTGCCGCCGGGGCAGATGGGGTTTCAGTGATTTCGGCCGTGGTTGCGGCTGAAGACATTGCCGAGGCTGCGTGGGCCCTGGTCCGTGCTGTCGAAGGTGCAACCACCTGAAGGTACCGACAAACAGGGAGTTGGTTGGAAAATGAAGGTTTCGGAAATCGGAGAATTTGGTCTCATCGACCGGCTGGCCCGGATTGTGGGCCGGGGCGGTGACGGTGTTGTGAAAGGGATTGGTGACGATGCTGCCGTCCTGGAGCCAGCGGTTGGTGGGGGCAGGCTCCTGGCCTCCTGTGACATGCAGGTCGACGGGTATCATTTCGAACTGGAACAGATCACCCCGGAGCAGTTGGGCCACCGCGTTCTGGCGGTCAATATCAGTGATATTGCGGCCATGGGAGGACGACCGAGATGGGCACTGGTTACCCTGGGCTTGACTCCAGACATTGAGGTGGAGTTTGCAGAGAGGCTTTACCGGGGCCTGCACAAGCTCGCCGAAGAGTTCGGGGTAAGTATCGTCGGGGGTGATACGTGCCGCTCACCTGAGAGGCTGGTGGTAGACGTGGCCATCCTCGGGGAAGCCCACGCCAAAGGGGTTCTTCTTCGTTCGGGAGCCCGACCAGGCGATCTCCTTCTGGTAACCGGGGAGGTGGGGTCTTCGGCGGCCGGCCTGGCCTGTTTGAGGGCTCAGGAGGAGTTGGACCGGGCCGGAATAGGTCCAGAAACCACTTCCCGCCTGGTTTCCGCTTTCTTGACCCCGATCCCGCGGATTGGGGCCGGAAGGTTCTTCGTGGAGTGCGGGCTGGTCACCTCAACGGACGATATCAGTGACGGGCTGGCTTCGGAAACCAACGAGATTGCCCAGGCCAGCGGGGTAGGGTTCCGGGTTTGGGCTGAACACTTGCCGGTTGCCCCGGAAACCAAGGAGGTAGCCGGGGTTCTGGGCGAGGACCCCTTGAGGTGGGCCCTCTACGGGGGAGAGGATTTTGAGCTTCTCTTTACTCTGCGTCCAGGTTCCGGTTCACAGGCGGTGGAGGATTTTATTCAAGCGGCCGAAGAAGCGGCCGGAATTCCAGTGACGGTGATCGGTGAAGCGGTACCTGCTTCTGAAGGGGTGAAACTGGTACACGGTGGTGAAATGACCGACCTCAGGCCTGGGGGTTATGATCATTTCAGGGATTAAGCGCCCGGGTGGAGGATAAAAAATACCTGGTGCCACCTTGGTTCAAGCAGGGTTTTAGATGGGAAAAAAGTGTGCGGCCCGGGGGCTTCTCCTGAACTTCGAAGATGTTTGCCCCGGGCCGTGATGGTGGTCAGCTGCAGGAGACAACGGTGTCTCGTAATCTAATCGCGGTGCCTGATGATCGCCCCCAGGTTGGCAGACTCGGCCAGGCGGCTGTACAGGGCGAGATACCCGCTCTTGATCCTGGGTTCTGGTTTTTGCCATTTCTTTAGGCGGCCCTTGATCCCCTCTTCGTCCACATCAAGTTTCAGTTCTCGGTTGGGGATATCGATGGTGATGGTGTCTCCTTCCTCAACCACAGCCAGAGGACCGCCTTCGGCCGCTTCTGGTGAAATATGACCGACAAAGCACCCGTTGTTGGTACCAGAGAAACGTCCGTCCGTGATGAGGGCGGTCTTCAGGGCGAGGCCCATGCCGTAGAGGAGTTTCATGGCCTTGTACATCTCCCGCATGCCTGGTCCACCCTTGGGACCTTCGTAGCGGATGACGACGACGTCTCCTTCAACGATCTTGCCGTTGGATATGGCCTTGTTAGCCGCTTCCTCGGAATCAAAAACCCGGGCGCGGCCGGTGAAGGTCCACATGGACGGGTCGATGGCGGCGGGTTTTGTAACGGCCGTGTTTGGGGCCAGGTTGCCGCGCAGAATGGCAAGACCTCCCTCTTTGCTGAAGGGGTCTTTCACGGTCTTGATGATTTCCCGGCTGCGGACTTGAGCAGAAGCAATGTTCTCCCCCATGGGTTTGCCCGTGACTGTGGGGACCTCGAGGTTGAGCAGGGAGGAGATCTCCTTCATTACTGCTGGAACACCGCCAGCTTCATGAAAATCGGGTACATTGGCCGGACCGGCAGGGAAGACCTTGGCCACGTGAGGGGTAGTACGGCTGAACTTCTCAAAAAGGTCGATGGAAACATCGGCCTCGGCTTCATAGGCGATGGCCAGAATGTGGAGGGCAGCGTTGGTTGAACCCCCAATGGCCATGCTGACCTTGATGGCATTCTCAAGAGAGGCCTTGTTGATAACCTGTCTGGCGGTAATACCCTTTTTCACCAGTTTCACGATCGCCCGTCCGGATTCCTGGGCCAGGCGGAGCCGAGCCGCTGAGGTGGCCGGGGTAGTACCACTGTAGGGAAGGGTCATTCCCATGGCCTCGGCCAGGCAGCACATGGTGTTGGCTGTTCCAAGAAAGGCACATGAGCCGCAGCCGGGAGCGGCCCGGTTCTCCAGTTCCCGGTACTCTTCCTCTGAAATCTTGCCTACCTTCAGCATGCCTAGGGCCTCGGTGAGAGAGGTAATATCTGAGGACCGGCCGTCAAAATACATGCCACCTTCCATCGGGCCGCCGGGGACCACCAGGGCGGGGATATCCAACCGGGCGGCGGCCATTAACATCCCGGGTACAATCTTATCACAGGAGCCCAAAAGGACGACGGCATCCAGACGGTGGGCCTGGATCATCATCTCGATATCGTTCGCGATCAGGTCCCTGGTGGGAAGGATATAGTGCATTCCTTCATGTCCATTGGCAACTCCGTCACAGGCAGCGATCACCCCGAATTCAACGGGTGTTCCGCCGGCCTGGCGGATTCCTGCGCTGACGGCATCGGCAACTTGGCGCAGGTTGTAGTGCCCGGGTACAACCGTGTTCCAGGAATTGGCGATACCAATCAGCGGTCGGTCGAGGTCATGGTCGGTATAACCCATTGACTTGTACAAGGCACGGATATGAGACCATTCAGGATACTCTAGGATTTCTTTGCTCCGCCAAACCACTTATAATACCTCCTCAGAAAAATT
Source organism: Candidatus Acetocimmeria pyornia (assembly GCA_004367365.1). Lineage (GTDB taxonomy): Bacteria > Bacillota > Sulfobacillia > UBA3575 > UBA3575 > Acetocimmeria > Acetocimmeria pyornia. Next base: position 5,141 of record SESX01000111.1, on the reverse strand, counting down.
TATCCAGGAGAACCCTCCTTAATTGTAAGTTAGCCGTGACGGTGGTGTCAAACGGTTTGATCGCACAACTGCTCCACTTGTTGGATGAGCCGAAACCCCCAGGACCGGCGGGGGCAAAGGGTCCTTTCTTAAGAAAGGCGCGGTTTTAGAAAATACGCAATTGAGATAAAGCTTTGGGCTGGGAGGAAAGCTAAAACAAGGTGTAGAACAAGTCCCAGGACAAGAGCAGTGGGCCGGGTGGTAAGGTAAAAAAGGGAGCAAGGACCGCGGGTTGGTCACAGGCAAGGCTTCAAGGAAATACATAGAGATAGGAGGCTGGATCCAATGGCCAAGAAAACCATCCTCGATTTCATGGAGATGAAAAGGAAAGGGGAAAAGATCGTCTACCTCACCGCCTACAATGCTCAGATGGCCCGGTTTGAAGAGGCCGTTGGGGTTGACATGATCCTGGTGGGGGATTCGGTGGGTAATACCGACCTGGGTTACGACTCAACCTTACCGGTGACCATGGAGGACATGGTAACCTTTACGGCTGCTGTACGGCGCGGGGCTCCGAATACCTTTATCGTTGGTGATATGCCCTTTATGTCGTACCAGACCAGTATCGAAGAAGCCATCTATAACGCCGGACGTTTGATCAAAGAGGGCGGGGCAGATGCCATCAAGCTCGAAGGCGGGGCCGTAGTTACTGATACGGTGCGTGCCATCAATGAAGCCGGGATCCTGGTCATGGGTCATATCGGCCTGACCCCACAATCAGCTGCGCAGTTTGGAGGCTGGAAGGCTCAGGGGAGGGACGCGGAGCAAGCGGTCAAGATTGTTAAGGATGCCCTGGCCTTGGAAGAAGCTGGTGCCTTCTCGATCCTCGTGGAAGGTGTTCCTGGTGCGGTCAGCCAGGTAATCCGGGACAAGTGCTCGATTCCAATCCTTGGTATCGGCGCCGGCGCCCCCTGTGACGGCCAGCTCTTGATTGTTTACGATATGCTGGGGATGTATGAGACCTTCAAACCGAAGTTTGTGAAACGTTACGGTAACCTGGCGAAAGATATCAAGGAGATGCTGGCCCAATATTGTCAAGAGGTGCGCGGGGGACAGTTCCCCACCCGGGAGTACGAGTACGGAATGCCGGCGGAAGCCGCCGACGAGTTTCAAAGACTGCTTGAAGAAGAAGGCCTGGCGTAGAAGAACTCGACCGCCGGGCCTGCTGAACGGGGCCTTCCCGCCGATGACGGGAGGGCCCCATTTTTCTCTGGGTGCTGCATGCCGGCATTGATCAGGCATATACTAAGAAAACAGGGGGTGAGTTGACCTTGGATAGGTCGAAGTATGCACCGAAAGTAATCCTGGCCAGTGAATACGGGATCCGGCAGCTCGCTACCGATTTTTGTGACGGGATCTGCCGGGCCCGGTACAGGCCGGGAACATCCCGGAGGCCGCATTGTTCGTCGTGCCGGGTGTGGGAGTTTACCCAGTACGTGGTAAAGGAAGGAAGCCGGCGCACAAGGGAGGCCATGGGATGAGTTCGTGCTTGCACCCCTGCCTGGTCCCAGCGGAGGCCGGAAGCATGACTTGGACCCCCCGGGTACCCGAGAGGTGGGGGCCTTTTTTTGTGGATCTCCACCCGGCCGTGGGACTCCAGCACCGGACGGTCGAGGATTTGATCTCTACGGGAGGAATTTGACGGAAAGGGAAGAATAAGAACAAAGCGCCTGCGGCCCTGGTAAAACAATGAAAATAGGGTCTCGGCGGCTCCGGGCCGCAGCCACAAATGCGCCCCAAGGGCTCACCCAGGTGGCTACGGCTGGTCCTCCGCCCCCTGCGGTTCTTGAACTTTTTCGCTGACCGCTGCCCAGGAAGCCTGTGCCTCCTGGTGCAAACTGCAACAACCGGGTTGTTCCTAATTTTCATTTTCCATGGTGCTGTCGCTTGTGGTGGCATGGAGCACCACAATGAAGATGCGACCATCGGCCTCGCCCGGGCTGCTCCTCCACTTACCTTTCTTATTCTCGGCCCTCCGAGCCCGCGGCATTTTTCTCGGCCCTCCGGGCCTGAGGCATCACCGGTTTCCTTCTGGAGCACCCCGGGCGTGTAACCACTGAAACCACCCGGATGAGAGGGCCGCAGAATGTCGTTTCCAGTTTTCATGCTCGTGGGCCGCCGCTTCAGAAGTGGCATGACGTACCAGTCGGAATTGTGAAGGATCGCCAGCTGTGGCGGGATGGGTGCCTAGTCGAAAGAAGAATACGGGAGGGGAGATAGTTGGGCAAAAAGGTCACAGTTTCAGTTATTAAGGCAGATGTGGGGGGGTTTGTCGGACATTCTACCGTCCATCCCAACCTGGTGGAAGAGGCTTGTGGGCGCCTGGAACGGTCGGACGCCAAGAACCTCTTGATTGATTACCGGGTGGCCACGGTGGGGGATGACCTTAACCTGATCATGACCCATGAGCAGGGGACTGATAACCAAGATGTGCACAAGCTGGCCTGGGAAACCTTTCAGGCCTGTACAAAAGTGGCGCAAGAGCTCAAGCTTTACGGGGCCGGTCAGGACCTGCTCTCTGATGCTTTTTCCGGTAATGTGCGGGGACTTGGCCCTGGTGTGGCCGAGATGGAGTTTGAAGAGCGTCAAAGCGAACCCATCATTATCTTTATGGCGGATAAAACCGAGCCCGGAGCCTGGAACTTTCCCCTGTTTAAGATGTTTGCCGACCCTTTCAATACAATCGGCCTGGTGATCGACCCCAAAATGCACCAGGGCTTTACTTTCGAAGTGCACGACCTCATTGACAACGAGCGGGTGATGCTCTTGGCCCCGGAAGAACTTTATGACCTTCTGGTCCTCATCGGAGCCCCAGGGAGGTACTGTATCAAGGCAATCTACTCCAGGCGGAACGGGGAAATTGCCGCGACTTCCAGCACACAACGGCTCAATCTCATGGCTGGACGCTATGTAGGTAAAGATGACCCGGTGCTGATCGTCCGCTGTCAAAGTGGTTTCCCGGCGGTAGGGGAAGCCCTGGAACCCTTTACCAAACCCCACTTGGTTTCGGGCTGGATGAGGGGTTCCCACAGCGGCCCCTTGATGCCGGTAGCGGAGAAACATGCTTCACCGACCAGGTTTGATGGTCCCCCGCGGGTGGTAGCTTTGGGGTTCCAGTTGAGTAACGGCCGCCTGATTGGGCCCCAGGACTTTTTTGCTGATCCCGGTTTTGATGAGGCTCGGCGCCTTGCCAACCAGCTTGCCAATTATCTCCGCGGTTTAGGGCCCTTTGAGCCCCACCGGCTCCACCTGGAGGAGATGGAGTACACCACCCTTCCCCAGGTGCGGGATAAACTCCAGGACCGCTTTGAGCCCCTGAAGGAAGGCTCGAAGGGGTCCGAAGGGTTTGAGGGGTAATCGCGAGGCCGGTGGTGGATTTATGGTCGGATCATCTCGATCCATGAAAAGACGGCCAACCGCCGGGTGGGTTGGCCGTCTTGCCGTCACTGGTAAGGTACCGACAAACCACCAGTACCAAAGGCCTGCTGGTCGTTAGCGGAAGAGGGTTTCAACCAGTTCTATGACCCTGCGGTGAACCTCTCGTGGGGAAGCGGTACCGTCCAGGACTTCGATCCGCTCACCGCCCGAGGCCAGGGTGCGCGCGAGGTACCGGTAATTGGAAAGGATCTCCTCGAGGGTTTGGGCCTCTTCGTAGATCTCGAGGTTTTGGTGTCTGCCGCGGATGCGCTCAAGGGAGACCTGGGCCGGTACTTCGATGAGGAGTGTCAGGTCTGGCTTTCGGAACGGGGCGTTTATGGTACGCAGCCAGGCCAGGTCCACCCGACGTGACTGGTAGGCGAGATTCGAAAGGTAGTACCGGTCACAGACGACGTTGATCCCCTTGTTCAGCTTGGGGAGAATGTCATTTGCCAGGTGGTCGGCCCGGTCGGCGGCAAAGAGCAGGGCCAGGGTTGTTTCGTCTAGGGGATGTGGTGGGTCCCCGGTGTTCCCACCGGCGACCAAGCGTCCCGACAGGGCCAGGCGGGCCATGGCCCCTGCTGGCCCGGGGGTTGGCTCCTTGGTCAGGTAGGCGGGTTTGCCGCGTTGGTCGAACCAGGCCTTGAGGAGGCCGGCCTGCGTGCTGAGGCCAGAACCATCGATTCCTTCGAAAACGATGAACTTTCCTGGGCTAGGCATGTGAGCTCCTCTCCGTCAGCGCAATACTAGCCGGGTGCCTACTACCAAAAGGACAACACCAATAATCCTGTGCAGGTTAACCGGTGTTTTATAGGCCCCCATGAAACCGAAGTGGTCTACGAGGACAGCGGTGACTAGTTCGGCGGTAATGATGAGGGCGATGGAAAAAGTAACTCCATATACCGGTACCGCCCAGATAAAGGAAAGGACGATCATGGCCCCAAAAAAGCCGCCAATAAAGTAATACCAGGGCAGGGAATTGATCTTGACCAAGTTCCCATCCCCAAAGGGTACGGTGAGGAGGATGATAACAACCAGGGCTACGATACCGTTTACCAGCCCGGCTTCGAGTTTACCGATAATCTGACCCAGTTTTGCGTTCACGGCAGGTTGAATAGCGGCTCCAATCCCGGCCGCCAGCAAAAAGAGAAAAACCCCGAACCGATACAAAAGAATCTCCCCCTATTGATTGCAAGGACTGACCACTGGCACTGATAACCTTATTTTACCTTTTACGGAAGGTGTTTGCAAGCAGTTAAGGGTTGATGAAAACCAGAGCTAGAGGAGGCGATTCCAGTTGCCGGCCCTAAATGAACCCAGCCTGGTGGAGAAAGGCCGAGAGCGGATCGAGTGGGCCTGGAGGCGGATGCCGGTCTTGAGGTCTATTGAAAAGGATTGGGCGCAAAGAAGGCCGTTGCTTGGAGTGAGAATCGGGGCCTGTTTACATGTGACCACAGAGACCGCGAACCTGGTGCGAACCCTGAAGGCCGGGGGAGCGGAAGTGGCCCTTTGCGCCTCGAACCCTCTGAGCACCCAGAATGATGTGGTTGAGGCGTTGATTAAGGTCTACGAGATTCCCACTTTTGCGTCCCGGGGTGTTGACACCCGGACCTACTACCGCCATATCAGTCAGGTGCTGGACACAAGACCTCAGGTTACTATGGACGATGGGGCGGACCTGGTGA
>SESX01000110.1 GCA_004367365.1 Candidatus Acetocimmeria pyornia | reverse complement strand
AGTCGTAAACAATCTCTGAAAGGTCCGCTGCCCGGGTCATCAAGTCTGCGATGGACTTCAACAGGGCGAGCCGGTTGTGGCGAAGGGCTTCGTCCTTATCCATCACCAGCACCTCGTCCAGGAAGACATCCAGCGGTGCCCTTATACCGGCTACCGTGATGAAGTAGCCGCGGTAGTCACCCTGGGCCAGTTGACTCGAAGCCTTTTCTTCAGTTTCCCGCAAGGACCGGTAAAGGTCCTTTTCCGCTGGTTCGGTAAGAAGTTCCCGGTGCACCTCACTCCTTTCCGCCTTTTGCCCCAGGTTCCTAGCCCGCCTGAAAGCCGTCATCAGGTCATGGTAGGTTTTCTCCGACCGTAACCGGTCCAGTTCTCTGGCCCGGCGGAAGGTATCTACCACATGGTCAAACCCGGCGGCAATCACCGCCTCGATGGTGTCGTAGCGGATCCCTTCTCCATCCAGAAGCCCCGTGAGTCGCCCCTTGAAAACTTCCAGGATCCCATCCTTGATTTCATCCCGGGACCCCTGGTCAAGTTCCAGGTCATACCCGTCGATGGTGTGTTCGACAAGCTTGGATAAGGACAGGCCCAGTCCCGAATTCAGGAGAATTCTCACCACCCCCAGGGCCTGGCGGCGCAGGCCGTAGGGGTCCTGGGAGCCCGTGGGCTGGATGCCCAGGCTCAGACAACCTACGATATTATCCAGTTTATCGGCTAGGCTGAGAACCGTTCCTACCATCGTCTGGGGGAGGTGGTCACCTGCATGACGCGGCAGGTAATGTTCATAGATCGCCCGGGCGACCACTCCTTCTTCACCATCCAGGAGAGCATACTCCCGGCCCATGACCCCCTGCAGTTCCGGGAATTCACCTACCATATTGGTGGTCAGGTCAGACTTACAGAGAAAGGCGGCCCTCTCCACTGAATCCGCCAGGTCCTTACCCAGGTCCAGGGTCCCGGCGATGATCCGGCTCAACCGCTGCAGCCTCTGCACTTTGTCAAACAGTGTGCCCAGGCGTTCCTGGAAGACAATCTCCTTCAGTTTTTCCACCCGTTCTTCCAGGCTTATCTTTTGGTCCTCCCGGAAGAAGAACATGGCATCTGCCAGCCGGGCCCGGAGCACTTTCTCGTTCCCAGCCCGGATGATATCAATGTTCTCCGAGGTACCGTTCCGAACGGCAATGAAAACCGGCCGCAACCTATACCGAGGGCTTTCAGGCTCGGTGACAGGGAAATACCGCTGGTGCTCCTTCATACTGGTAACCAAAACCTCTGGCGGCAGGTTCAAGTACTCGGGTGGGAAATGCCCGGCAAAAACTGTCGGGTATTCCACCAGGTAGGTAACCTCTTCCAGCAGGTCAGGGTCCTGGACCATTTCTCCGCCCTGCTCCCTGGCCAGCATCAAGGCCTGCTCCTCTATGGAGCGCCGCCTCTCATCCTGGGAGACAATTACATAACCCTCCTCCTTGAGCCGCTGAAAGTATTCCTGGGCATCCTTTAACTCGATGGGCCCGGAACCGAGAAAACGGTGTCCAAAACTCACCCTGCCTGACCTGATCCCGGCCAGTTCAAAGGGAACAACCTCTGCACCCAGAAGGGAAAGGATCCAGTGAATGGGACGGGCGAAGCGCAGGTCACCCTCTCCCCACCGCATTGAATTCGGGAAATCCAGGGACCGGACAAGGCCAGGCAAAAACTCCGCCAGGACCTCAACCGACGGCCTCCCGGCCGCGCGCCGCTGGGCAAAGACGTATTTTCCCCCGTCGGTCTCCTTCACCACGAGGTCGTCGACCTCTACCCCCTGGCTCCGGGCAAAACCCAAGGCCGCCCTGGTGGGCTGACCGTCCTCGTCAAAGGCCACCGCCGCCGAAGGACCCCGGACCTCCTCGGTCAAGTCATCCTGGGCCTCAGGGATTCCCGTCCCGTAGAGAACCAGGCGGCGGGGGGTACCAAAGGTTTCAAGCTTCGTAAAAGAGAGCCGGTTTGCGCGTAAACCCTCAACTGCCTTCTCCCGAAGTTGTTTCAGCGCGTCCGGCATGAACTTTGCCGGGATTTCCTCTGTTCCGATTTCCATTACCAGCGTCTTTTTCAACAGTTCCCTCTCCTTCCCGGCTCGAGAAGCGGAAAGCCCAGCTTTTCCCGTTGAGCCACGTACTCCTCTGCCGTCCGCCGTGCCAGCTTCCGGACCCGCGCAATAAACCCGGTCCGCTCGGTAACACTAATGGCCCCGCGTGCCTCAAGAAGGTTAAAGGTATGGGAGCATTTCAGGACATAGTCATACGCCGGAAGAACCAGGCCCTTCTCCATCAACCTGAGGGCTTCCTTTTCGTAGATATCGAAAAGGTTAAAAAGCATCTCCGGGTCGGAATCCTCAAAACTGTACCGGGAATGCTCTTCCTCTGCCCGGCGGAAAACCTCCCCGTAGGTGATGCTGCCGACCCACTTGACATCAAAGACATTGTCCACATCCTGGATATAACTGGCCAGCCTCTCCAGACCATAGGTTATCTCCACCGACACCGGTTTGCAGTCCATGCCGCCAACCTGCTGGAAGTACGTAAACTGGGTGATCTCCATCCCGTCCAGCCAGACCTCCCAGCCCAATCCCCAGGCACCAAGGGTAGGGGATTCCCAGTTGTCCTCAACAAAACGGATGTCGTGGCGCGCTGGGTCGATACCCAGTGCTCGCAGGCTGTCAAGGTAAAGGTCCTGGATCTCCAGTGGGGAGGGTTTCATGACCACCTGGTACTGAAAATGCTGGTACAGGCGGTTCGGATTCTCTCCATACCGCCCGTCAGTAGGCCGCCTTGACGGTTCCACGTAAGCCACATTCCAAGGCTCGGGCCCTAATGCCCGCAGGAATGTAGCGGGATTCATCGTCCCGGCCCCCTTTTCCACGTCGTAGGGCTGCATGATCATGCACCCCTTACCCCCCCAGTATTTCTCCAAAGCCATAATAATCTCCTGAAAACTCATTGACCGTTGGCTCAAGGGATTCCCTCCTTCCCGGTGACCGGCCGGTTGGCAGCAGAATAAAAAAACCCGTCCGCGACAGCTCGCGTTACTGCCAGGGACGGGAGACTCTCCCGTGGTTCCACCCTGATTGGCCGTACTATCCTCACCCCGATCCGGGGCTTTCCGGCCGGCCCCTTTCTACCAATCTACCAGGCTCTCCTGAGCTGTCAGCAGTTTTGCCGTGTTTCATGCAGTGAATCCTAGTGCTCGCAACCGGCAGTATCCTCTTCGTTTTCAGGTTTGACCCTCTCCACCTCGATGGTACAGCGTGTAACCATCGCGGCAATAACACCCAGGGCCGCCAGGGAGGGCAGGAGCAGGGCCCCAATGGCACCCAGAGTCACGGGGATCTCCAGCAGGATCTTGTCATCGTGGCGGACCTTGATCCGGGTTACATTCCCTTCCCGGATCAGCTCCTTGACCCTTTCCACCAGTTCATGGCCTTGAACCTGGAACCGTTCCCGCCAGCCATGTCCCTTCTCTTCCAAAAGGATCAGGGCTTCAACCACGTCTCCGTCGGTCTTTTCCAGGACTTCCTTGGCTTTCCGGTAGGTGACCCCGGTTCTTTCCCGAATCAGGTCGACCTTCTCCAGCGTGACGCTCATGCCATTCCCCCCTAAAGTTCTTTACAGACCAGAGCCCCATGCCACCTCCACGCCGGTTCCAACGTGCCCCTGTTCAGTTCGCCCGGACCATATCAAGAAAGGCCCATGACTTGAGTGGTTTCTCGAGAAGATAGGTTATGTAAGTCCTGGTAACAAACTCCATCTCCCGGTTTATCGTGGCGCCTGGTTTCACTGCCCTGGCGCCATGGAACCTGCTTTCGTCGAGCTTCCTCATGGCCTGGACTGTACCGGGGGCTACCTTCACCACTTCAGTAGCACCAGGTACCTGTTCACGACACCGGCGGCAAACCATCCCGCCAAGGGCCGGGCTGAAGAAGCTGACCTCAGGGTTGCTGCAGGAGACACAGTTTCTCAGGTGAGGTCGGTAACCCAGCAGAGTCAGTAACTTCAGCTCAAAGAACCGAACAATGGTTTCGTGGTTGCCCGGGTCGTCCTCACCCAGAAGATGAAGAACACCCAGAAGCAAGAGAAAAAGGGGTTCGTTCGGTTCCTTTGCCTCGACCATCTCGCCCGTGAGTTCCATCACGTATGAAGCATATGCCATCCTGGCCAGGTCTTCCCTCAACCCCCGGAAGGACTCCCGGATCTCGGCCTGGCTGATGGCATCAAGGTTTTTCCCCTCGCTGAGCAAGAACTCGCCGTAGGTGAAGAGCTGGGTACCGCTCGAGAGGCGGTTGCGGGGGCGGCGCGAACCCCTGGCCACCGCACGGACCTTGCCCTGGTCCCGGCAGTACAGGGTTACGATTTTATCCGCTTCACCCAGTTCCCTGGTCTTCAAAACAATCCCTTCAACCCTGTAAAGAGCCATCCAAAAGTGCCCCCTCCCCCTCTGGGTTGGGCCCAGAAAAACTTCTTCAGGCCGGCATGAGCCCAGCAGCATACATCAGACGGGTTCGATCCTAGGATTTCCCACGAAGAAAAAGAATAGTATCTCTTTACAGTTCACCGTAACCGAGGTTTTGAAGGCTGCCTTCCCGGTTGCGCCAGTCTTCCTTGACCTTGACCCAGAGGTCGAGATAGATCTTGCTGCCCAAAAGGCCCTCGATCTCGCCCCTGGCCAGCCGGCCGATTTCCTTGAGCATCCTTCCCTGGCGACCGATGAGGATCCCTTTCTGGGACTCCTTTTCAACGTAGAGACTCGCCCGGACGTATACCAGATTATTCTCCCGCGGCTCCATTTCTTCCACGTCGACCGCCACTGAATGGGGGACCTCCTCGCGAGTCAAATGAAGAACCTTCTCCCGGATCAGCTCTCTAATAATGAAGCGCTCGGGACGGTCAGTAACCATGTCGTCAGGGTAATACTTGGGTCCTGGAGGGAGGAGGGATTTGATGGCCGAAAGCAGGTCAGCCAGTCCATCTCCATGCAGGGCCGAAACCGGAAACACCCCTTCGAACTCACCCAGGGCACCGTACTCCCGGCATACCTTCTCCACTTCACCCACAGACACCAGGTCGATCTTGTTGACGGCCAGAAGCACGGGGGTCTTCAGCCCCTTGAGCTCATCCGCAATCAGCCGGTCCCCACGCCCCACCGGTGCTGTACCATCCACCAGGTAGAGAACAATATCCACCTCGTTGAGGCTTTCCCTGGCTGCCCGCACCATTCTCTCCCCCAGGCGGTGCCGGGGCTTGTGCATTCCAGGAGTATCAAGGAAAATGCACTGACAGTCCTCGTTGGTCAGGATACAGGTAATCTTGTTCCTGGTCGTTTGAGGTTTCTCGGAAACAATAAGGACCTTTTGCCCAACCATGCGGTTAATGAGGGTTGATTTGCCAACATTGGCCCTGCCGATGGTGGCAATAAACCCGGAAACAAACCCAGACCCTTCATCAACCAGGTTGCCCATGCTCAACAACCCCCCTCTCACCCCTGGCCTGGTGCCGAACTCAGACACCGTAACGGCGGTGTGCACTTTCCAGGGAAAAGGATTCAGGTAGCAGTTCCCTTAGCACCCGGGTAACCCTCTTCCCTTTCAGGTTGGCCATGTGAATGGTTATTCCCTCGTTGAACTCAGCCAGGACCTGGCGGCACGAACCACAAGGGGCCGGTACCCTTTCTGAGTCGGCCACCACCACCAGCTCCGAAAAATCACGAAAACCCTCGGAAACCGCCTTCCCAACGGCAACCCGCTCCGCACACATGGAAACACCGTAGGCAGCATTCTCAACATTACAGCCTGTAAACACCCTGCCACCGGAGGCACGCAGGGCTGCTCCCACGGCAAATCCGGAATAGGGCGCGTACGCCTTTTTTCGCGCCTCTAGGGCTGCCAAGAACAATTCATCAAAACCCAACCGGTCTCCATCCTTTCCAAAAAAAACAGGAGTATGCTAACCGGTACAACAAGAATAATGCTCGATTACAGGTTGAAAAATCCCCTTCACTTGACTTCAACCAGGGTACCAGGAGGAACGATGGCAACCCAGGTCTTCCCAGGAGCCAGTACCAGTGGCTTGCCTTCCTGATCAAAGTAACGGATTGGGGCCTGCCGGGATTCTTTCTTCCACACCCCTTCCCGCTGGACACCCCGGGAGAACACCTGGATTTCCCCTTCCCCTGTAAGCTCCATCTCAAGACGGCCCTCTTGATCTCCCGGAATGGGCCAGGTCTTGGTAAACTGGACGATAATGTTCTCCGCCCTGAGTTGTTCCCCATCAGCTGCATCGCGATGTGGCTTGCCATCACCGGAGCGCAGGTATTTGCCGGTAGGGGTGTACTTGTACTCCACGGTATAACCCAGGTACCCGGGGAAATGGATCTTGATTTCCTCAGCCTGGGGCCCGAAAAACTCACCGCTCCGGTGTTCGAAAGGCGCCTCTACCACAGGATCCGGTTTCTCAAATCCACGCTGCCTGGAAAGGCTGCGGAGCCGGGGAATACTGGTGTAGGTACTATTGGGCCTTTCCCTTTCCTTGTCCAGCCAGAAGGCCCCGAACCCGGTCCCCAGAACATCGTCAAAATCAGGAACATGGAAACGCGCAATATCTTTACCGGCATAGGGACTGCCGCCGGTGTGGGCAAAGACAGCATCCAAACCCAGGACGAGGTCAATGAAATAGTGCCGCGCACTCCGCACCGGACCCACCAGTTCCGGTTCCCCGCCCAGGTAAAAGGCAAGGAAGCGGGTGATCCCTCCTTCCACCAGGACCTCGAAAACCAGGTCAGCCTCCTGCAAACCAGCCTGGGGCCTGGCCTTGGGGTTGTTCCCAATCACAACTGCTACCGGCCGCCGCTGAAGCAAATCCCGGGGCACCTGCAGCCCAGTCAGGGGCGAAGAGACAAGGTCCAGGTTTTCTTCCGGCTTCCCGCCAGCCGTATCGCCCTGATTTAACCCCTGAGCCGTCGCCTGTGTTGCCTTGTTACTGTCCAAGGCCGGGGGTGAACCCGTCCCCTGGTCTTCTCTCTCCTGCTGCACCCCAGAGGAACTGTTCCCCCCGTTCTGACATCCCCCCATCAAGACAGGAGTCACCAGCAAGACCAGAACCGCCAGCCAGGCCAACCACCGGCCGGGAAAACCGGCCAGAAACGTAAATCTTACCCCTTTTCCCATTGGTTCTTGGTATCCCCTTTTGCCACGTACTTGGGGGTAATGACACCCCCAGAAACAACCAGTTTTAAACCCTCTTCAACCGTCATGCTCAAGAAGATGAGATCCTTTTCTGGAACCATGACCAGCCACCCTGACGTTGGATTGGGTGTGGTGGGCAAGAAGACATTGACCAGACGCTCGCTGGTCTTTACCTGGACCTCCCCGCGGGTTTCACCAGTGATGAAGCCAAGGGTGTAAAGACCATGGCGAGGGTACTCAACCAGCACCACTCCCTTGAAGACCGTTTGCCGGTGGGTGATAAAGGCGTCAACCAGCTGCTTGATGGCCAGATAAACGTTCCTGACCACCGGTGTCTTGAGGAGGAGGCTCTCCCAAAGCATGATCAGGTGCCGGCCGATGATATTGGTGGCCAGAAGCCCGGTCAGCAAAATTATGGTTAGAGTCAGGATTAAACCCAGACCGGGAATACTAAGCTGGAGCCAACCCACAACCAGGGGACGCAGGATACCATCAGCGAACTTAAACAACATCCAAGCAAGATAAAGTGTCCCCCCGAGGGGAATGAGCACTGCCAGCCCGGTGATGAAGAGGTTACTGATTCTCTTAAACATAGGTTTTCCTTCTTTTTGTCTTAAGCATAGGTTTTCCTTCTTCTCCAATCTCTACCGAGATAGATTATAGCACACCAACCGGCGGCCGGAAACGGCCGGTTGGCTGTCACCTTTCAACCCCGGTAGAAAAAAACCGTAGACAAAAGCACCCCGAATCCGAGGAAAAGAATGAGCGATGCCCAGGGGGCGGCACTGATCTTCAAGAGGACCTCCCCCGGCTGGTCTAACCGCGGCGCAAAAACCATGACACCGGCCGCAACCGAAGAGACGGCCGCCAGTAACACGGCACCGGCAGCAATGTCCTTGGCCCGAGCTGCCAGGGGGTCGTACTCCGGGCGGGCCAGGTCCACCACCGTTTCCAGGGCCGTGTTGAGAACCTCCATGGTCAGCACCAGGGTGATGGTTAGAAACAGGGCCAACCATTCAAAAAGGCTCACCTGAAACAACCAGGCGGCAGCCAGAACGGTATAAGCAGCCAGGGTGTGAATCCGCATGTTCCTTTGTGAACGCCAGGCATTCAAGAGACCAACCAAGGCATCCCTGAAACTATCTGAAATTCTTCTCCCTTTCATCACAACCTTCCCCGCATCCCGAGCTCAAGGGTCATTCTCATGGTTGTTTCCCCG
>SESX01000011.1 GCA_004367365.1 Candidatus Acetocimmeria pyornia | reverse complement strand
GAAGAAAAGCGAACGGCGCGACCCGTGGGATCTGGAGCATGTTGTCAAGACCCTGGAAAGTGGTACTCCCCTGAGACGTGCCGACCTCCCCCCTGAGGTTGGGGAGGCGGCCCGCAACCTGAATTTCCTCACTGCGAAACCAGTCCTTTACCTGGCCAATGTAGGGGAAAACCACCGAAACAACAGGGAAGAAGACCAGTTCGTTGAGCAGGTTCGGGCCTACGCGGCGGGTGAATCTGCACCGGTCCTGGTGCTTTCGGCCCGCCTGGAAGCCGAACTGGCGGAGCTCGAGGATGATGAGGTGCAGGAGCTGTTACCTGAACTGGGCCTGGAAGGCTTGGGGCGGGAAAGGGTCATCAGGGCCGGGTATGACCTGTTGGGCCTGCTAACCTTTTTTACCAGTAACGAAAAAGAGCTCAGGGCTTGGACTGTCACCAGGGGGACGACAGCTCCGGAAGCAGCGGGGAAGGTCCATACCGACATGCAAGAAGGGTTTATCCGGGCCGAGGTCATCGCAGTAGAGGAACTGATCCAGGCCGGTTCTATGGCCCGGGCCCGGGAAAAAGGCCTCGTGCGGCTGGAGGGGCGTGACTACCAAGTGCAAGACGGGGATCTCCTCTATTTTCGCTTCAGTGCGTAAATTTTAGGTGTTAGGTACACCTTGTTCATTATCAAAAATGGTTCCAAGGAGGGTTTTCCCACATTAATTATGCAGAACAGGGCGGCCAGGCCGGTCACCTCTCGAGCAGGTGGCCTTTTTGCACGGAGCACGGCGGGAGGTTGGGCAACATGGGATCAAGACTCCGAGTGGGGCCGGCTGTCCTTCGCGCCAGAACGACATTCTTCCCGAAAGTTTGACTTGGCTGGCAAAAACTGGTATAATGCTCTTGGAGCAACCAGCCGGTGCGCGACCCTGAGAAAAAAGTGATTTACCTTGCTTCGGTTGTGTTGTGGTGATATAATTGTTCTGACCTTTGACCTGGTTGAGCAAAGCCAAACCCTATGGCCTGCCGGGTACAAGGCCAAGTAGGACCCGGACCCATTTGGGTGCTGAACAAGGAGAAGGCACCGAGGCCCGGGCCAAGGTCCTGCTTTGACCCGGGGCTCCTTTCCAGGTCTGCCGTCTATCGGGGACGGTTTCCCTGCTCCACCGGCCGAGGTGGGGCCGCTAGTCCAGGGGGAGGAGGTGACGGTGATGCGGGCTTTTGAGACCATGTACATCCTAAGGCCAGACCTTGACGAAGAAGCCATCGATGCTGCCGTAGAGAGGTTCAAGTCCTTGATTGAGGACCAGGGTGGTACGGTAGAGAACATCGACAAGTGGGGTAAAAGGAGACTGGCTTATGAAATCGAGGGGTGCCGTGAAGGTTTTTACGTCCTCGTCCACTGGCAGGGAGATTCCGCGGTATCCCGAGAGCTGGAACGGGTTTTGAAGATTACCGGTGAGGTGCTCCGCCACATCAACGTGAGACGGGAACAATAATCCAAGAGGCGGTGTCCGCGGTGTTGAACAGGGTTGTTTTGATCGGTAGGCTGGCTCAGGACCCGGAGCTGAGGTACACCCCCAACGGGGTGGCGGTAGTGAGTTTTACCATTGCTGTTGAGCGGCCCTTTACCAACCAACAGGGAGAGCGGGAGGTCGACTTTATCGATATCGTTGGCTGGAGAAGGCTGGCCGAGACCTGTGCCAACCACCTTGGCAAAGGACGCCTTGTGGCCGTTGAAGGTCGACTTCAGATCCGCTCCTTTGAAACCCAGGAAGGGCAGCGACGGCGGGTGGCCGAGGTGGTAGCTGACAACGTACGCTTCCTGGACTGGCCCAAGGGTGCGACCGGTACCGACGGCGGCCCTGGTGGTGGTCCGGAAGTAGAGGCGCCTGGAGAAGACGGGGTTCCATTTTGAGCCGAGGAGGGAAGAGGTTTGCGACGAGATCGGAAACGCCGCAAGAAGAAGGTTTGCAGCTTTTGTATCGATAAGGTCAAAGTTGTTAACTATAAAGATGTCGCGCGACTCAAGCGCTATATTACCGAGAGGGGTAAGATCCTGCCCCGCCGGATAAACGGAAACTGTGCCCATCACCAGCGCCAGTTGACCCGGGCCATCAAGCGGGCGAGAAACATGGCCCTGCTTCCTTTTACCGTGGACTAGTGCGCTGTGCCGCCTTGCAGTGGGGCGGCACCACGGGGATTAAGAATTGGAGCTGGTGCCTGGTGCCCTTTAGCAGGCGGTATCAGGGGTGCAATTGCCTTTCCGTCCTGGTTGTGGTACAATGACAGGCGAATGACAAGGGAATAGGCTGGCAAGATGCCTTCGGGGCAAGGTGAGGAAGCCGGGTGCTTCCGATTCCTGACCGGCGGTGATTCCCCTTAAGCCTCCTTGGGGGGAAAGCCCGCGAGTTACAGGTTTATACCCCCTTGTTACTACATGCTGCCTGTAACTGATCCGGTGAGACTCCGGAGCCGACGGTAAAGTCCGGATGGGAGAAGGTAACGCCACCGCGGCCTGAAAAGGGCTGTGGATGGTTCTGTTTCTAGTGTGTCTTGTTGATCCCGAAGGTTTCCTTCGGGGTTTTTTGTTGAGCTTTAAGTACCCTTTACGCTTTTTCAATCTTTTCCGGAGGAGTCTAGCGATGGCAGGCAGGCCAGAGGCTGACCTTCAGTACATGCGCGAAGCCCTAGCCTTGGCCCGGAGAGGACGGGGAAGAACCAGCCCCAACCCCATGGTGGGGGCAGTGGTGGTCAAGGGTTCCACCGTGGTTGGACGGGGTTTTCATGCCCGTGCGGGCGGGCCCCATGCCGAGGTAATCGCCTTGAATGAGGCCGGGGAACAAGCCCAGGGGGCAACCCTTTATGTCACCCTCGAACCTTGCTCTCACTTCGGGAGAACCCCTCCGTGTGTGGGCCGGGTGATCCAGGCCGGCATCCGGCGCGTAGTGGTGGCAATGGAAGATCCCAACCCAAAGGTGTCAGGTGGTGGAATCCGCCGCCTCCGCAGGGCAGGCCTGGCGGTTGAGGTCGGTCTTTTGGAAGAAGAGGCCCGGCGTCTCAACGAGGTGTTTATCAAGCACATTGCTACCGGCCGTCCTTTTGTGGTCCTGAAAACGGCCCTGACCCTGGACGGTAAAATTGCGACCCGCACCGGGCATTCCCGCTGGGTTACCGGCGCCCAAGCCCGGGCCGTGGTGCACCGCCTTCGGGATGAGCACGATGCGATTCTGGTAGGGGTAGGGACGGTCCTCAAGGATGACCCCAGGCTGACGGTCCGCCTCGAGGATGGGAATGGGAAGGACCCGGTCCGGGTTATCCTGGACAGCCGTGGCCGCACCCCGAGCCAGGCCCGGGTCTTAACCGGCACGTCGGCTGCCCCGACTTTGATTGCCACCACGAAGGAGGCCCGCCTGGAAGAGGTTGAGCGCCTGAAAAGGGCTGGTGCAGAGGTTCTCATTTTGCCGGCTCACGGAGGCCGAGTTTCGTGGGAAAGCCTGCTGGAGGAACTGGCCGCGCGCGGCTGTACCAGCCTCCTCATCGAGGGGGGAGCTGAGGTCAATGCCTCGGCCCTGGCCGCGGGTGTTGTTGATAAAGCCATCTTCTTTTTCAGCCCCAAGATCGTTGGGGGCAAGGGTGCCCCGGGTCCTGTCGGGGGGACCGGGGTTGAGAAGATGAGCCAGGCCCTGAGGCTTGAGAAGATCAGGGTTAGATGCATCGGGGAAGACTTTATGGTCGAGGGCTATGTGGGAGGGAAGCTTGGATGTTCACCGGACTCATAGAGGAGGTCGGCTACCTGTTGCGTTCCCACCGGGCCGGGTCTTCTTACTGCCTTCAAATCAGGTGCCGGAGGGTCCTCGAGGGGGCGAGGGTTGGTGACAGCATCGCTGTAAACGGGACCTGCCTGACCCTGGTGGAGGTGGGGGGGGACTACTTTGCGGCTGACGTTGGCCCGGAAACGATGCGCAATACCAATCTGGGGTATCTGAAAAGCGGGGAGGCGGTTAACCTGGAACGGGCCTTGCGCCTGGGAGACCGGCTTGGCGGTCACCTTGTTACCGGTCACATCGACGGGGTGGGGGTGATCAAGGAGAAGAAAAGGGAGAAAAACGCGGTAGTCATTGAAATTGAAGCCCCCCCGGTGGTCATGAAGTACGTGGTGCCTCGAGGCTCGGTGGCTGTAGACGGGGTGAGCCTTACCGTCGTCCAACCTTCGGCGCATTCTTTTTCTGTCTCCATTATCCCTCACACAGCCAGGGCCACGACCCTGACTGCCAAACCGGTGGGCAGCAAAGTTAACCTTGAAGCTGACCTGATTGGGAAGTATGTAGCAGAGATGGTCACCAGGCAGCTTGGGGGCAAGAGCCCACCGGCCGTGCCGCAGAATCCAAGGGATGAGGGGACCACCCTTGACCTGGGCTTTCTCGTTGAAAAGGGTTTTGCCTAGCCTGCAGGCTCCAGGCACCTGGCTTGTTCTGGGTCAAGACCTTGTCCTGCAGGATGGAGGGCCGTGATTTTTGGACTGGTAGGAGGGGAGCTTTATGTTCAATTTCAACACCATTGAAGAAGCCATTGCTGACATACAAGAAGGGAAAATGGTGATTGTTGTCGATGACGAGGACCGGGAGAACGAAGGAGACCTGGTCATGGCGGCGGAGAAGGTCACCCCTGAAGCTGTTAACTTCATGGCCAAGTACGGGCGCGGGTTGATCTGCTTACCTCTGACCGGTCAAAGGGTTGACGAGCTGGCCCTGCCGCCCATGGTGCCAGCTGGACGAGACCAGATGGGAACGGCCTTTACCGTCTCCATCGACGCCAAGGAAGGGGTCACTACCGGGATTTCAGCCCACGAGCGGGCCCTGACCATCCAGGCTGCCATCGATCCCAATACCAGTCCCGAGGACCTGGCCCGGCCGGGACATGTTTTTCCCCTTCGGGCGAAAGACGGGGGTGTCCTGCGCCGTCCGGGGCATACCGAAGCTGCCGTTGACCTGGCCCGGCTGGCGGGATGCTACCCGGCGGGGGTGATCTGTGAAATCATGGATGAGGACGGAACGATGGCTCGACTCCCCCAGCTGGTGGAGTTTGCCCGGACCCACGGCTTAAAGCTGGTCAGTATTGCCGACCTCATCAAGTACCGGCTTCGCCATGAAAAGATGATCACGCGCATCGCTGACGTTGAACTGCCCACCAAGTACGGTTCTTTCCGGGCGGTGGCCTTCGAAGACAGTGTGAGCAGCGACTGTCACGTAGCCCTGGTAAAAGGTGAAATTGATTCCGAAAAGGAAATCCTGGTGCGGGTTCACTCTGAGTGCTTGACTGGTGATGTTTTTGGTTCCCTGCGCTGTGATTGCGGGGCCCAGTTGACCAAGGCCCTGGAAATTATCGCCGGGGAGGGTACCGGGGTGCTCCTCTACATGCGCCAGGAGGGAAGGGGCATCGGCCTGGCCAATAAACTCAAGGCCTACGCCCTCCAGGACCAGGGAAGGGATACCGTGGAAGCCAACGAAGCCTTGGGCTTCCCTCCCGACCTGCGTGATTACGGTATCGGGGCTCAGATTCTGGCAGAGCTTGGTCTCAAAAAGATCCGCCTTCTCACCAACAACCCCCGCAAATACCACGGGCTTGAAGGCTACGGCCTGACCATTGTGGAAAGGGTGCCCATCGTGACCCCGCCGAACCCCTTTAACCGCAAGTACCTCCACACGAAAAGGGATAAGCTGGGTCACCTCTTCGCCCACTGTGATTAGGCCGGAATCCTGCGCTGTCCGCGCCAAACCGCAACCCAGGAGGAAAAAAGAGAAAGGAGACGCCTGATGGTTAAAGTTTATGAGGGTCATTTAATCGGCAAGGGATTACGCATCGCCATCGTGGTGGCCAGGTTCAATGAGTTCATTTCCACCCGGCTCCTGGACGGGGCCCGGGATGCCTTATCCAGGCACGGGGTAGCAGATGATGCCATTGACGTGGTTTGGGTGCCGGGGGCTTTTGAAATCCCCCTGGTGGCCAAAAGACTGGGCCAGAGCGAGAAATACGACGCGGTGGTCTGCCTTGGTGCTGTCATCCGGGGTGCAACCCCTCATTTTGACTACGTGGCAGCGGAAGTGGCCAAAGGGGTGGCCAAAACCGCCCTGGATACGGGGGTGCCGACCATTTTCGGGGTCATCACCGCCGACACCATCGAGCAGGCCATTGAACGCGCCGGGACCAAGGGTGGTAACAAAGGTTGGGATGCTGCGGTGACCGCGATTGAGATGGCCAATCTCGGCCGGAGCCTCCAGTGGTAGGCTTGGGTCGAGCAGGGGAGCCGGTAAGGCAATTTGATTTTTGAAGCCGCAGGATCTATAATAAATTGTGTTCCTCAATACCATGAAACTTCAAGAGAGGCCAACCGCTGGGGGAGCCAAGGGCTGAGATGGGCGGCGGTCCGCCCGACCCCTGGAACCTGAACCGGGTAATACCGGCGCAGGGAAGCGGAGGTGACTGGTCGAAGGATGCTAACCCGCCGCTTTGGCGGGTTGACTTATGGTGGGACCATTCCAGGGGAGGATGGAGAGTTCTTGGGGCTGTTGTGCTAATAACCGGAAGGGGGAGAGGTACTTGACGCAGAGGGAAGCTGCTCTTGCCGGAAAGATTACACCTGAGATGAAAAAGGTTGCTGAAAGGGAAAGGGTTGACCCTGAATTCATCCGGTCCGGGGTGGAACAGGGCACGATTTGCATTCCGGCCAATGTTAACCATGAGAGCCTGGTGCCGGCGGGGATCGGAGAAGGGTTGATTACAAAGGTCAACGCCAACATCGGAACCTCTACCGATTTCCCTGAAATCGAAAAGGAATTGGAAAAGCTCCAGGCTGCCATTGAGGCCGGGGCCAGTGCAGTAATGGACCTGAGCACCGGCAGTTCGGACAATATCGATGCTTCACGCCGGGCCATCATCGAGGCGTCCACTGTTCCGGTGGGAACGGTACCCATTTACCAGGTCGCTGTTAAGGCCATGGAGGAACACGGGGCCATCGTCGACATGACGGTGGATGACTTCTTTGAGGTGATCGAGGAGCACGGCAGGGACGGGGTTGACTTTATCACGGTGCACTGTGGTGTAACCCTCGAGACCATCGAAAGGCTTAAGCGCGAGGGCCGGGTGGCCGATATTGTCAGCCGCGGCGGGGCCTTTATCACCGGGTGGATGCTGCACCACGACCGGGAGAACCCCTTGTACGAACAGTACGACCGGCTCCTGGATATCGCCCGCCGCTACGACATTACCCTCAGCCTGGGGGACGGTTTACGCCCAGGCTGCCTGGCAGATGCCACCGACCGGGCTCAGATCCAGGAACTGATCATCCTGGGTGAACTGGTTGAGAGGGCCTGGGAAGCCGGGGTACAGGTAATGGTTGAAGGGCCTGGGCATGTCCCACTGGACCAGGTTGAGGCCAACATGAAGCTTCAGAAACGCCTCTGTCACAACGCGCCCTTTTACGTGCTTGGTCCCATTGTCACCGACGTCGCTCCCGGCTACGACCACATTACCTCAGCCATCGGTGGAGCCATCGCGGCCGCTGCCGGGGCCGATTTCCTTTGCTATGTGACCCCTGCTGAACACCTGGGCTTACCCACCATCGAGGATGTGCGCGAAGGGGTCATTGCGGCCCGGATCGCCGGGCACGCGGCAGACCTGGTCAAGAACCGGAAGAAAACCTGGGAGTGGGACAGGGAAATGGCCCGGGCACGTAAGGACCTGGACTGGGAAAAACAAATCCGCCTCGCCATCGACCCTGAAAAAGCGGCCAGGTACCGAAAGAGCAGGAACCCAGAAGGGATCACCGAATGTACCATGTGCGGAAAATACTGTGCGATGCGGATTGTGGGTGAACACCTGGGGGTGGAAGTACCGGGCTGTTAGTTCTTTTGATCAAAACCCCTCCGCCCTTGGGGCACCGGTTAGAAACATCTTCCCGGCAAAAGGGGGAGGATATGTCCTGGCTGGCAGCGAATAGCTGTCAAGTTAGGGGGCTTAAGGACCTGGAAGACAGGGGGGCAGTCCATGTCAATCAACTACCAGCTGGACATAGCCAGGAATATTCGTACCATTGAATGGTTGAAGGCGGAGTTGGTATCCAGGGTCGGCTTCCTTCTCCAGGCCATGCTCAAGGACAGGGAAGAGGAGATCACCGAGGCCCTGGCGGGAATTATGATATCCTCCTACCTGCTGGGTAGTCGCTTGGGGGTAGATTTTGGGCGGTTGGATAAAAAGGTCCTGGGGAAGGTGCGGGCCAACGCCCTTGGGGGTCATGAAATAGAGAAATGGTACGGTGATTTTTCCGCTCTTTTGGAGCACCTGCGGGAGAGAGAGAAATGAAGTATACCGGTGCTGCCCATCAGCCCAACCCCGTGGTGACAGGTGCCCTGTTTGCGGGCCTTTTGGCCCTGATTATTATTGCCGGCCTGGTTTTGCCCTTTGGGATTTTTATCCTTCTACTCTCCCCGGTTGCCGTAGTGGTGACCTCGGTTCGAGCCGGTATACAAACGGGGGTCATCGCTGCAACCGGGGCTGGCCTGCTTCTCGCCCTGGTTTTGGGCCCTTTCAAGGCGGTCACCCTGGCGGGAGGTTCAGGCTTGGTAGGTCTAAGCATGGGGTTGGCCTTGCGGCGGAAATACTCGCCGCGTTACGGGGTAATGGCAGCCGGTGCCGGATTTGTCCTGACCCTGGTGGGGGCCGGGTTGGCTTTTTGGTGGTTGACCGGTACCAGCCCCCTCCAGGCTGTCTCGAACAGCCTGGCATCATCCCGGGAGGCTGCCATTGAATTATACCGGCAGATGGGACACGAGGAGGATGTGCTTCAAAGGCTGAACCAGGCTTGGGACCAGGCCATGGCTCAGCTCTGGCTGGTTTTTCCCACCGTGGTTGGGGTCACGATCGCGGTTTTTTCCCTCTTTAACTACCTGTTGGCTGGTACCATCCTGGGCAGGATGGGGGTTGAGGTTAGACCCCTACCGCCTTTTGCCGACTGGCGTTTCCCACCTGCTATTGTTTTGGGATACGCGCTGGGGTTTTTGGGGATCTGGCTCAAGGGCAGGTATGACATTGCCCAGCTGTACCCCATTGGGTTGAACCTGTATCTCATCTTTACCCTGGCCTTCGCCGTGGAGGGCATGGCCCTTGTCTACTACTACCTTGTTAAGGCCGATTTCCCCAGGTGGTCAAGGATCCTGTTGCTCCTCACCCTCCTGGTTGTGCCAGTACTGCCACAGGCCACCGTCTGGCTGGGGATGGCCGATCTTGCCTTTGACTTCCGCCGCCTTAAACTA
This sequence comes from Candidatus Acetocimmeria pyornia, assembly GCA_004367365.1. GTDB lineage: Bacteria > Bacillota > Sulfobacillia > UBA3575 > UBA3575 > Acetocimmeria > Acetocimmeria pyornia. Next base: position 22,256 of record SESX01000011.1, on the reverse strand, counting down.
CCCTTTGCGCGGCGTGACTGAGAAGGAAACGAGCCTGAAAGGGAGATGGTTCTGGTGCGAGTCATTTTGCTGCGGAATATCGAGAAGCTGGGTAACAAGGGCGACGTGGTCAAGGTGGCCGAAGGGTATGGGCGTAATTACCTGATCCCCCGCGGCCTGGCCGTGGAAGCCAACACCGGAAACCTGAAATCCCTGGCCCAGGAAAAAGAAGAGCAGGAGAAAAAGGCCCAGAAGGAATTGAGCCATGCTCAGAAGGTGGCCGAACGCCTGGGCAGGGAGATGATTAGAATCAGAGCCAGGGCTGGTGAGGGTGGTAAGTTGTTCGGGTCGGTGACCAACAAGGATATCGTCCAGGCCGTGAGGCGACAGGCGGGCGTGAAGATCGACAAAAGGACCGTTAAGCTACAGGAGCCCATCAAGAACCTGGGAACCTACCAGGTTAAAGTGAGACTCCACCAGGCGGTTTCCTTTACCCTCCAAGTAGACGTTGTGGAGGAATGAGGGCCAGAGAGGAGTTCAAACCTTATGAAGAACTACATCGAAAAAATCATCAGGAATGATTCCGCCCTCGGGAATAAGCTCACTGAGGAGCAGCGGCTCAAGAGGCAGGTCTCAGCCCTTTTCGGCATTCTGACCGATATTTATGGGCCGGACCGCCTGGTATTGAAGGCTGGCAAGCTGGAGGCCTTGGACGGGATGCGGTCCGGTAGGTTAGAAGACCAGATCCTTGCCCTCCAGAAGATTGTTTACGAGGACCCGACCCTGGATAACAGGCCCACTCTCAAGGAAATCCCTAAGGTCCTGGATGAAGTAGAGGACGAGATTGCTGACCTTATTGCCCGGAAATCGGTGGAGGACGAGATCGAAAAAAAGATCGCCGAGAAGATGCAGCAGAAACACGAGGAATACGTTCAGGAGATCCGCTCCCAGGTATTGAAGGAGAACAAGGGCCCTGAAAACGGCCAAACCCTCAAGAAACTGGCGTTGCTTGAAAAACTCGAACAGGTTAAACTCTCTCGCTCGGCGGTTGAGATCTTGAGGCCCAAGAGCATGGAAGAGATTGTGGGGCAAGACCGGGCCATCCGGTCCCTCCTGGCCAAGATCGCGTCTCCCTACCCCCAGCACGTCATTCTCTACGGCCCACCGGGAGTGGGTAAGACCACCGCTGCCAGGCTCGTCCTGGAGCAGGCCAAGCAAATGAAACACACCCCCTTCGGCCAAGAAGCTCCCTTCGTTGAGGTGGACGGCTCCACCCTGCGCTGGGACCCGCGGGAAGTGACCAACCCGTTACTTGGGTCTGTCCATGACCCAATTTACCAGGGGGCCCGGCGGGACCTGGCTGAGGGCGGGATCCCGGAACCAAAGCTTGGGTTGGTAACCGAGGCCCACGGGGGAGTCCTTTTCATTGATGAAATCGGGGAACTTGACCCCATGCTTCAGAACAAGCTCCTCAAGGTCCTGGAAGATAAGCGGGTCGCGTTTGATTCTTCGTACTATGACCCTCACGATGAGAATATTCCCAAGTACATCAAGAAACTCTTTAGTGAAGGAGCACCGGCTGATTTTGTTCTTATTGGGGCCACCACCAGGGACCCTTCCGAGATTAGTCCAGCCCTCCGGTCAAGATGCGCCGAGATTTATTTCGAACCCCTTACCCCGGCTGATATCACCCGCATCGTAGAAGATGCCGCCCGGAAGTTGGAGGCCACCCTGGAAGGTGAGGTGACAGACCTTATCTGCGAATACACCATCGAGGGCCGAAAGGCGGTCGGTATCCTGGCTGATGCTTACGGCCTGGCCCTTTACCGGGCAGGGACATCCAATCCAAAAGGCGAGAAGGAGAGGCTTGGTCCCCGGATCACCTGCCAGGATATTCTGGAGGTTGTTCAGACGAGCCGCCTGGTTCCCCATCCCGTCAAAAAGGCTTCATCCCAACCGGCGGTAGGGAAGGTTTTTGCCCTCGGGGTCTACGGCTACCTGGGCTCAGTCTTGGAGGTGGAGGCGGTGGTTTTCCCCGCCCGGGACCAGGGCAGGGGCCGGGTCCGGTTCAATGAAACAGCCGGGAGCATGGCCAAGGATTCCGCCTTTAATGCTTCATCGGTGGTCAGGCGGCTCCTGGCCGTGGAACTATCCGATTACGATGTCCACGTCAATGTCATCGGGGGGGGAAATATCGATGGCCCATCGGCCGGGGCCGCCATCACCGTGGCCATCATCAGTGCCCTGAAAAAACAGCCGGTAAGGCAGGACGTGGCCGTGACCGGTGAGATTTCAGTCCAGGGTAAGGTTAAGGGCGTTGGCGGTATCTATGAGAAGCTCTACGGGGCGAAACAGGCGTCCATGAAGATGGTGATTATCCCCAAGGAAAACGAGAAGGACATCCCGGAGATGAAAGGGGTCACAGTCGTAACTGCAGATGACATCCAGGATGTCCTTGACCTGATTCTTGTTCCTAGGGCCGAGGAAGAAGCCCGGGCCGGGTAAGGAAAAGCCTTCCGCCAAACCTTTCACCCGAAAGGGGCAGTCACGATGAGTACAGGAGTGGATAGGCTCCCTCCCCAAAACCTGGAGGCCGAACAGTCGGTCCTGGGTTCCATGCTCTTGGAGAGGGATGCCATTATAAAGGCGATGGAGATCCTGCGCCCGGAAAGCTTTTACCGTGAGGCACACCGGGCCATCTACGAGGCCATCGCCAATCTTTTCGAGCGCTCCGAAGCGGTGGACGTCATTACCGTTACCGAGGAGCTGCGCCGGAACGGCACCCTGGAGAAGGCCGGCGGGGTTTCCTACCTGACCAGCCTGGCCAACAGCGTCCCGACGGCTGCCAATGCAGAGTATTACGCCCGGATCGTTGAGGAAAAATGTATCCTGAGGGAACTGGTGACCTCGGCCAGCCGGATCTCGAACCTCGTCTACGAGGGGAACGAAGAGGCCGAGGTGATCCTGGATGAAGCCGAGCAGATGATCTTTAACATCGCCCAGGGGATGCAAAGGCAAAGGCCCTACCGGCTGAAAGAGGTCCTCATGGATACCTTTGACCGCATCGAGTACCTTTACAGCCACCGGGGCAGTGTCATTGGGGTCCCAACCGGATTCCCTGACTTGGATAATCTAACCTCAGGGCTTCAGCCTTCCGAGCTCATAATTCTTGCGGCCAGACCCTCCAGTGGGAAGACGACCTTGAGTCTCAACATGGCATGCCACGCGGCCGTGGCGGAACAGGTTCCTACCGTCATTTTCAGCCTGGAAATGGCCAGAGAGCAGTTGGCCCAGAGGATCCTGTGCAGTGAAGCTGGGGTGGAGGCGCACCGCTTGCGCACCGGGTTTCTTCAGGATGATGACTGGCCTCGGTTGACCCGGGCCGTTGGCAAGCTTGGTGAAGCCCCGATCTTCATTGACGATACTGCTAACATTTCCGTCATGGAACTTCGGGCACGGGCCAGGCGCTTGAAGGCCGAGCATAACATCGGTTTCATCATCATCGATTACCTACAGCTCATGCATACCAGGGGAAAATTTGATAACCGCCAGCAGGAAGTCTCCGAGATATCCCGTTCACTGAAGGCCCTGGCTCGTGAACTCCAGGTTCCAGTCCTGGCCTTGTCCCAGTTGAGCCGGGCGGTGGAGCAACGCCAGGACCGCCGGCCCATGTTATCTGACCTGAGGGAATCGGGAGCCATTGAGCAGGATGCTGACGTGGTGATGTTCATCTACTTTAATCCAGAATCTGAACACCCCAATGTTGCCGACATTATCCTGGCTAAGCACCGTAACGGCCCGACCGGGACGGTCAAGCTGGTCTTTCTAAAAGAATATGGTAAATTTGCTGCCATCGAACAAAAGCATGCTGCCGTCTAGTGCAGGGTACTCAGGTAGGCTTTGCGGTCCAAGAACCGTGGCTTTGTTCGGTGTTTCCGTTGACACCACCTGCCTGCTTTGATATGATTGCCCTGCGGAAGGTTGCAGCTTTGCCGCCCGAATGCTGGGCTTCAGGCCTGGTGGAGAGTAATAATTTTCCTTTATAATTACGGAACACTTTCAGCAACCCGGTGGGAGGGAATCGGGTGGGCAAAGGGCATCAGGACTCTGGGTATGACGTAGTGATCATTGGGGCCGGGCCGGCGGGCATCTTTGCTGCCCTGGAACTGGCGGAAATTGCGCCGGGCATGAAGGTGCTCATGCTGGAAAAGGGGCCTGGTGTTGACCAGCGGAACTGCCCCATGAAAGCCCGCCAGGCTGGTTGTATTGGGTGTAGCCCGTGTTCTGTCCTGAGTGGATGGGGTGGTGCCGGGGCCTTTAGTGACGGTAAACTTACCCTCACTACGGAGTTCGGCGGTTTCCTGGACCAGTACCTGGGCCGGGAAAAAGTAGCAGACCTCATTCAGCACGTGGACAGCATCTACCTCACCTTTGGGGCTCCAGAGACCATCTATGGCACCGAGGACGACCGCATCCGCCAGCTCTACCGCGACGCGGCCTCAGCCGGACTCAGCTTGGTACCGGCCCGGATCCGCCACCTGGGGACCGAAAACTGCCTGGAAATTGTCCGGGCGATGTGGAATCACCTCAAGGACCGGGTGGAAATTAGAACCCAGACCCCGGTAGAGCACTTCTTGGTTTCCGGGCAGCGGGTGATGGGTGTCGTTACCGCTGACGGTGAGGAAATACGTGCTGCAAATGTGATCTGTGCCCCAGGGAGGGAAGGTGCGGAATGGTTTTCCCGGGAGGCCAGACGGCTTAACCTCGAGCTGGCCAGCAACCCGGTGGATATTGGGGTGCGCGTGGAAGTCCCGGCGGTGGTCATGGAACACCTCACCGATGTCATCTACGAAGCCAAGCTCATTTACTACTCCAAGGCTTTCGATGACCAGGTGAGAAGCTTCTGCATGTGCCCGAGGGGCGAGGTTGTAATGGAAAACAATGCCGGCCTTTTGACGGTGAACGGGCATAGTTTTCACGATCAGCTTACAGAAAACACGAACTTCGCCCTCCTGGTGAGCAAAACCTTTACTGAGCCCTTCAAAGAACCGATTGCCTACGGGAAATACATCGCCAGTCTCGCCAACATGTTGGGAGGCGGGGTTCTCGTTCAGCGCCTCGGGGACCTCAGGGCAGGGCGGCGCTCCACGGTCAAGCGCCTCGGGAAGGGGATGGTGAAGCCGACCCTCGAAGAAGCTACCCCGGGAGACCTCAGCCTTGTCCTTCCGTATCGACACCTGGTTAACATCATGGAGATGCTCGAGGCCATGGACAAGATTGCAGTGGGGGTAAACTCGCGTCATACACTTCTTTACGGGGTGGAGGTAAAATTCTATTCTTCGAGGCTTCACCTGGATTACTCTCTCCAGACCCAGGTGGACAATCTTTATGCCGCAGGCGATGGGGCTGGGGTAACCAGGGGCCTGGCCCAGGCCTCGGCCTCCGGGATACATGTTGCCCGTGAAATCGCCGGCAGGAAGAATTAGAGGGGGAAAACGCGTGTCGTCGGTAGTCGTTGTGGGAACCCAGTGGGGAGATGAAGGGAAAGGGAAGATCACCGACTTTTTAGCCAGAAAGGCCCACATGGTGGTACGCTACCAGGGGGGAAGCAATGCCGGTCACACGGTGGTGGTGGACGGTGAGGAGTTCAGGCTCCACCTGATCCCTTCGGGGATTCTGTACGAAGATAAGATCTGTGTGATTGGAAACGGGGTTGTAATCGAGCTCGGCGTCCTGGTCAGGGAACTCCAGTACCTCCAGGAGCGGGGTAAGAACACCTCAAACCTTAGAATCAGTGATAACGCCCACCTGGTGATGCCTTACCACCGCCGGCTGGACGAAATCGAGGAAGAACAGCGCGGCGAGGACCGGCTTGGAACCACCAAACGCGGTATCGGCCCGGCTTACCGGGATAAAGCGGCCCGTTTTGGGCTCCGGGTGTGCGACCTGCTGGAGAGGGAGACCTTCCGCAAGAAGCTGGCAACCCGGCTCGAACAGGTAAACCACCTGCTTTGCCAGGTTTATGGGACCGAGGGTTTTGACCTGGAGGAGATGGAAGCAGAGTTCCGCCGCTATGCAGACATCATCGAGCCCCACGTGGTGGATACTTCCCTTATTATCAACCAGGCCCTCGACGCCGGGCAGAACGTACTTTTCGAGGGGGCCCAGGGGACCCTGCTGGATCTTGACCACGGAACCTACCCCTATGTTACGTCATCACACCCGACCGCAGGAGGGGCCTGTATTGGAGCCGGGGTTGGTCCGACCAAGATCGACCGGGTGATAGGGGTGACCAAGGCCTACACCTCTCGAGTCGGGGATGGGCCCTTCCCCACCGAGCTCACCGGTGAGACCGGGGATTGGATCCGGGAAAAGGGGCATGAGTACGGGACTACCACCGGTCGCCCCCGGCGCTGCGGCTGGCTGGACACAGTCATTCTGCGTCACGCCGTCCGGGTCAGCGGGCTAACCGGGCTGGCCTTGACACGGCTGGATACCCTAGGGGGTCTCAAGGAGATCAAGATCTGCCGAGGGTATCGCTACCGGGGCCGCCTCCTCACGGAGTTTCCCCACAGCCTGGACGTGCTGAAGGAATGTGAGCCTGTTTACGAAGAAGTACCCGGTTGGGACATCGATATTTCGCATTTGACCGACTACGATGATCTGCCCGTCGAAGCCAAGAATTACCTGCAGAGGGTTGAAGAATTGGCCGGGGTGAAAATCGACTTGGTTTCCATCGGGCGTGAAAGGGCGCAAACCATCTCCCTACACCGGGTGTTTTAAAAGGGTCATGCCCTTGGCAGGAAGAGTGCGTCAACCTGGCTTGACAAAGAAGGACCAGTGGTTTAAGATCTACGTTGCAAGTCAAGTGACTGAACACGGGCCATTAGCTCAGCTGGCAGAGCACCCGCCTTTTAAGCGGGGTGTCGATGGTTCGAATCCATCATGGCCCACCATTATTTGCCTGAGTTTCTCAGCAAACAGTCCAGGATGTCCCCTTGCATAGAGTAAAGATCTTTCTTATAATATAACTACCGCAAAGTTTATAAACCTCTAGAGGTCAACACGGATAATCTTTGGCGAGCGAGAGTAGCTCAGGGGTAGAGCATCGGCTTCCCAAGCCGAGGGTCGCGGGTTCGAATCCCGTTTCTCGCTCCAGGAAAATCAAGGGTTCTGGGGAATTTAGTTTCACCCAGAGCCCTTATTTTATCCTTGATCCCTATCACCTGGCCAAGTGTCTCGTGGCGGTTGGCCCCAGCGGCCCTTGCCTTCATATGACAATTTGTGCTATATTTAAAATGTCAACTTCATCCAGCGGCATAGCTCACATGTCATTTACATTATGAGAGAGGGGCCGCCTAAAGTACCAGGGAAAACCGGGGATTTCACGGTTACGTTCTCAGTCGAGGAACAGACTTCCGAATAAGAAAAAAGTTAACCAAAATCCAAAAAAAGGACTTGAACACAAGGGTATGTTAGGATATCAACCTCCGGGCTGCCCTTTTTGTATGTCTGACGAAGATTTAGATTGCTTCACCCGAAAATGCCTGCAAAGTTGGATGATGTGAGAGGAGGTGGCCGCTGTCGAGTGAAGTCCTTAAGTATTTCCACGCATTCCAGATCAGCCTGACCGTCACGCCCGACAGCCGTATGTTTGCTTACTTCCACGAAAACGTCGTTAGCGAATACTCCTACGAGCAGTCTCGCCGATGGCGTCAACGTCGACTTCGATAGCTACCGTGTCGAAACCGAGATCACCAAGAACGGGGCTGTTAGAAATAAAATCTTAACAGACACCGAGCACATTGAGGAAGGTGAAAACAGTGCGCTTGGTGCAATGTTGTGATTTAGATGCCAGTGACAAGTATTTTGAGGATTTATTGGCTGGCTCTGCGGACTTGGTCCTTTTAGGTAATATCGAGTTAACTCATGAGGAACTTAATCACCTGGCTAAGTTGACCGCTATGGAGTTGCAAAAACCTGAACCTGCTGTTTATGGTTCCCTCAGTGTTGCTGTCTTTCTTGCTTGGATGGGTATATTCCATTACCAGGATAATTATTGGACTCATGTATACAAGGCCCTTGGACTGCCGCAAGGCCAGGTAAAATGGCAGAGGATTTTGGGCGAGGCCTTTTTGCAGACAATTGAGAAGTACCAATTACCCAAATTTGAGGGCAAGTCCCGTTACATAACACCAATTCTGGCCCACAGCTGCGTCCCAAATTCCTACCTAGACAGCTACTTCCGCGATGTGGTGTTGGCCTTATATAAAGAGCGGGAAAGAGCAGGGCTGGTAGTGAAACGGGCGGAGGTAGAACATGTGGTGGCTAACTGGCGCCGGGATTATCTTACCTATCAAGAATTACAAGGGAGGCTTGCTGAACTCGAAAGCCAGGAAAAATCCTTGGTTATCGCCTTGGAGGTCTGGAAGCACAAGGATAGACTAAAGCAGTTGAAAAACCTGAAGGCCGAAATCAAAGAGTCTACAGACTTAACTGCGCTTTTGGCTGTTCCTGAAGGCTGGTTGGAGCAGGCTGAGGCGGAAAGAGATAATTTGCAGCAGAAATATGATGCCTTTCTTAGTTGGCTGAAGCAAGCAAATAAGATTTCTAAAACCAAGAAGGCCAAACAGTCCGAGCTAGATGAGTTGAACATAAAGATAATGGTGGCCAGTGAGCAGGTATTAGAACATTGGGATCATCGTTTAACTGCCTTGGTATTAAACCTTTCGGTTAACGATATTAACGAAATTAACGAATTGGCTCAAGATTATTTTGATGCGAGTAGGGTATTTGCCGGTTTTTGGGGACGCTTGCTGCGTTTGGTGTTGCGCCGCCGGTATCGCCGGGTACTAGAATGCAGGGGCTTGCTTCAGGAAAAGCTTAACGCTTTTCCTATACGGAGCGATATTATGGAAAATCCATGGCCCCTGCTGCCCAAAAGCTTGCTGAAGCTTCAACGACTTTTAAGGTACCGTCGAGATATTGAGAGCCTTTTAGAAAATCTTTATGAGGAAGAGCAAAAGATCGTTGCGGTTACTCATGGGATTAAGGCTGTTTCCAAGCAAGATCCTTCCTGTTGGCGGGAAAGGCTGTCCAACCTTAATAAGAAAATTGCTGAATACAAAATGAACCTGGTTAGTTTGGGTAAGGGTAAGTTGGAGGACGGACTAAAGGAACTGGCCGAACAAAAGAATATTCACCGTGAAATTGAGGCCCTTGAGACGGAAATCTCCAGTCGTAACGAGGTTGATTCTTTGTTAGACCATTTGTCATCACTGGATAAGTATCCTGATGAAAAAGCTATTCGCGGCAACTTGATTGAGATACGGAAGCAGAAAAAGGATTGCTTGGAAAAACTTAAAGTAAGTAAAAATCCTTTATACTCCCTGAATGAATCTACCCGCACTTTTATATTTCATGGAGGAGACCTGGCGGAAAAGTTTGTGTTTCATTCCCTGCTGTTAATGCAGAAACTGGACAAGGGGGATGAAGAAATTGATGGCATTCGGTTGCCTTCCAGAATTGTTCGAGCTATGGAAGAGTGGTGGTATCAGCAGGGAAAAAGCATGCTGGCTGCACCTAAAGAGTCAGGGGACTGGAGCAGGAAGCCAGACGGTATGATGTTGTTCAGGCCAATTATCAGGTTGGGCGTTGTGGAACGCGTAATCAAGGTCGAGCTGCCCCAACAATCTGTAAAAACTGCAACAAAAACAGTATTTGTGATTCAAGGAGAAACTGGCACTGAAGAGAAGCTGGATGTCCCGGTAAAAAAGACCGAAGACGGATACTTCCGAACTGAGCCTGTTGCGGTAAATCTTAAGCAACCGGAACCGAGTTATAGTTTTGAGTTCAGGTGTGGGGAACTTTGCCGGACCTGGCGGGTTAATGGTTTGGGCGATGATAATTTCTGCTTGCTTTTTACTTCACAGGGAGAGTTAGTGGAGAGCGGACAGCTCCCGGAACATGACGCTTACTTGGTTATCCCATCTGGCAGTAGTATTAAGCCAGCTATGGCAGAAAAAGAACGAGAAACCTTAATTGGTGATTGGTCTGATTATGAATATTGTTATTTGGATTTGGATGAAGTTGATGTGGTGGTGGTCGAAAGGGAAGCTAATGTGGCCGTTTTTAAGCGCCAGGTGCAACTGAAACCCAGGTTGTTAGGGGGCGATGAAGTAGCTAATGTTAAGGTTGGAGATGGGCCGGTCTACCGGAGAGAGCTGCCGAGACTGGTATTTTCGGTGACCATTCCCGATGAACTGCGTCTGTACGGAGTGCGGTTGGATTACCCTGGAGGTGCTCGGTATCTACCTGTAGAGGAACTGGGGATGGCTATCAGCACGGATAATGTCGTTTATGTACCTCTGGGCGATCTTGCTGCAGATGTTTATGGATTATGTAAAGTTTCCTTGACTTACAGGCAGAACGTTGTTTGGACCGAAACGTGTGCCGTGGTTCCCGACTTAAAATTAAACTTTGATCGGGACCTTTACCGGCCCCAAAAAGGGACGGGAGAAACAGGGCAACTGGAGCTGAGCTCGCGGCATCCCTTTATCCTTACTGTCCAGCCTCCAGCAATGTTGGCCGAGAGCTCAGCTTTTGCAGCCGTAATTAAATTTGATACTCGGCAAAACCAGCTCCGCGTTGAACTGCGTTATCTTGTGCCTCAAGAACAAAACTTCAAGCTCGAAGTTTGCGTAGATATTCCTGCCATTCGGTGGCGTAAGAACGAAACTGATGCTTGGAAGGCAGAAGTAGAAGAAATATGGCATGAAGACCTGGGAGAAATTCAGGTGCGAATGCCGCCTTCTGTCTTCGGACCGGTTAAATTGGCTTTGGACCATGATAGACAGGTAATCTGCCGTAACATAAAGGAAGGGATTGTTGTATTTAACCTGCGTCAATTCAGTGATACCCTTAGGGATGGCAACCTGGGGGTTCAGACTTTGATGATTGTTTTAGAGGACAGCAGCATTCCTCCGTTTCCGTTGGTTCAGGTTCGAATTTGGTGGGAGGCTGCTGATATCTACGTGGAACAGAAGCGGGCAGACGGCAGGCGCACGGTTGTTCTGAATTGGAAGGACTTGGGTAGAGCTACCAACAGGGTTGTGCGCTTATGGCCTTTGGGCATGCCTGGGGTGGATATGATTGAACGTGCTGTTCCCGATGGGGTTTCCAGGGTAGAGATTGTTGAACCTGAAGCGCGACTGCCTGCAGGCCGGTACAGGGTACAGTTCACAATTGATGACCCTTGGGTTGAAAGTCAAATAGAGTTGCCAGGGCCAAAAAGCGAAAACTGCGTAGATGTCATAATTGGAAACAAGGAAGAAATAGTAGAAGATGTTTTAGAAAACGGGCTGGTAATAGTAGCTTTTAAATATGAGGGTAAGAGTATCCCGGTAGAAAGGGAGTATTGGATACAGGATATAACTATTCGACCTGAGTTTGAGGGGGAAGAACGGTTCCAAGGCACAGTTTATACCCTAGACCAGGAGGGCGCCCCTGTTTTTCTGGATTGTAATCCCGTAAGTTTTTACTTGGATTTTGAAGACTTTAACGGATTACCCTTTTTGGTGGATAGAGACAAGGACGGAGCTACGTACTGTAAGAAGTGCAGGGTGTTGTTTTGGGAAATCGCTCATAAAGAATGTGGGCGTGAAGTAATTTTACCGGAATTTATACATGTTAAGGTAAGGAGGAGCAAAGATGGGCCTGGACCCGTTAAAGGCGACTGATGTGGTTGTAAGCAAATACTTGGATTACATTGAGACCACTTTTGCCTTTAATGACATGGACTTGCACAAACAGTTGGTTCAGGAATTAACAAAGACGGGCAAATTTGCTAAAGGCCCCATTTTGGAAGCTACTCCGGCTTTCAAGAGTGGCAACTCATTGGACAGCTTGATAGAACAAGGCTTATTGTCCTCCGAATTCAGGAAACTGCAAACATCAGAGCTGCCATTGGATAGAACCTTGCATTTACATCAGGAAATTGCTATCCGTAAGTTGGTTGAAAACAAAAGAAACATAATTGTAGCTACAGGTACCGGCAGCGGAAAGACCGAAACATTTTTGTTGCCAATTTTCAACCATTTGTTTCGACAAAAGGAACAGAACAAACTAGGGCCAGGGGTGCGGGCGTTGTTGCTCTATCCTATGAATGCCCTGGCCAATGACCAGCTAAAACGGCTGCGGAAGTTGTTAAAGAATTACCCTGACATCACCTTCGGTAGCTATACAGGGGAGACACAATCGGAGGAGAAGAGGGCAGTTGAACAGTTCAAACGAATGAATCCGAAAAATGATTTGCTTCCAAACGAACTGTTATCCAGGGAGAGAATGAAGGAATCACCGCCTCATATTCTTCTCACCAACTATGCAATGTTGGAGTTTTTGTTGCTGCGTCCCGCTGACCATGTATTCTTTGACGGCAAATATGCCCAGGATTGGCGTTTGATCGTTATTGATGAAATTCACACATATTGTGGGGCAAAAGGGATCGAAATGGCCATGCTTTTGAGACGGCTGAAAGACAGAGTCGTTAAAAGCAAGCCTGGAGCCATGCAATGTATAGGTACCAGTGCTACGCTGGGAGGAAATGAAAAAGATTTCAAGGATGTAGCCAAGTTTGGAGAGAGGTTGTTTGGTGAAAAGTTTGAATGGATCGCCGACGATCCTTCACGTCAAGATGTGGTGGTTGGGTATAAGAAACAGTTGAATACTGCCAAAAGCAGTTGGGGTAAGCCGGACAGTGAGCTTTACATCCGATGGGCTGAGATCACTGATGAGAAAGGTCTGGATAAGCTCGACAAGTTAGTGGCAGGGGGCATGGATTTAGGCGTTCCCGCGGAAATCTTAAAGGCAGCACAGGAAAGCTGTGGTGGGGAACCGGCCAAATTTATCTATTCGGTCCTTTCTGGTGACAGCCGTGTTATTACCCTGCAGCAGATGTTGGAACAAGAGCCGTGTTTTATTCAGGACGCTGCCAATAAATTGTTTCCGGACGAAAAAGACGGACAAGAACAATTAGTGGCCCTAGTTTATCTCGCTAATAAAGCTAGACTTGAAGTCAATGACCAACCCCTACTTCCGGCCAGATACCATTTATTTATTCGGGCGCTTGAAGGTGGATATATTTCGTTGGTACCAAAAAAAGAGCTTTATTTGGAACGAAGGGAGCGGGTTGAAGGGGATAAAGGTGGGTATTATCCTGTATTTGAAGCTGCCACCTGCCGCCAGTGTGATTCACTGTATGTGGTGGGAGAATTGGAGCAAGATGGAAAGCGTGAAATTCTGAAACAGCCGGGCAACCGCTTCTATAACGACAGCAATAACCTTGAGTATTTTTTACTACTTGAAGATAGAAATCCGGTACCCGAGAACGAAGATGAAATAGTGGCTGGTGGTGGAGATGTGCCAGGGGGGGAGAAATATCATCTATGTGGAAGATGCGGGTCTATTAAATCTGCTGCTGATATTAAAGCCCTTTGTAATTGTGGGAAGGAATACAGCTTTTCTGTAATTAGAGTCCCGGGCAAAGACGGCAATGTACATAAGTGTCCAGCCTGTGGAAGCATCCATTCTCTGGGTTCCGTGGTAAGGCGGTTTGTTCTTGGTGCTGAGGCTGCTACGAGTGTTTTAGCTACCGCCCTCTACCAACAAATACCTGAGCAAGCTGAAGAATCGCAAACCGACCTGGGTGATGATGAAGATGATTGGGATAGTTCTAGCGACACTGGCCATTACAAAAGCAACCGGCGCCTGCTGATTTTTTCTGACAACCGCCAGGATGCTGCTTATTTTTCCACATACCTACAAAGGTCTTACAATCAGATTTTGCAGCGCCGCTTAATAATCATGACTCTGGAGAAATACAAAGATAAAGTGCTGTTTAACCAGTGGAGGGTCAACGACCTAGCTGAATTTGTCAAAAAGGCGTTATATGATCTTCACTTGTTCCCTGAAATGAGTTTACAGCAATTAGAGAGGGAAGCCTGGAAGTGGGTGCTTCATGAATTCATGGCCTCCGACCGTACCACAGGGTTAGAAGGACAAGGATTGCTGGGATTTAGGCCGGTACCCCCGCCGGGTTGGAGGCCGCCCAGGGCGTTGTGCAAAGAACCGTGGAAGTTTACTGAGCAAGAGGCAACTCATTTAATCATGGTATTGCTGGACACTTTACGCAAAAATGGTGCTGTGCGTTTTCCCGATTTTGTTGATCCTAAAGATCCTTTCTTTGCGCCCAAAAACAGAGAGTACTATTTTAAGGAAAATGTATCGGTTCCTGGCCGGATTTACAGTTGGAATCCTGCTATCACTAGAGGCGGTAACAACTCCCGACTGGACTATTTGCTACGTTTGGCTGCTGCTATAAGCAAGGGCATCAGCCGCGAAAAAGTGGAAGAACTATTGGCTAGAATCTGGAGTCGATTGTTAGTGGGAGATAAGGCACCGTGGAAATTTCACTTTTCTAGCCACCATGAGTCGCAAAGATTTGGGGAGGTATACTGCCTGAAACCGGAATGCTGGAGGCTGCTCCCTGCAATAATTGACGATTCTGTGACTTGGTACCGCTGCAGTAGGTGCCGGCGTTTAACGGTATACAGCGTCAAAGGTATTTGCCCAACATACCGGTGTGATGGCAAGTTAGTTGAATGTAATCCTCAAGAAGAATTGGCAAATAATCATTATCGAAAGTTATACCTGGATACTTTACCTTTGGTCATGAGAACCAGCGAGCATACCGCTCAACTTACTACTGAAATGGCTGGGGAAATCCAGAAAAAGTTTTACGATGGTGAAGTCAATGTATTGAGCTGTTCCACTACCTTTGAACTGGGTGTTGATGTGGGGGAACTGGAAACCGTCTTTATGCGTAATGTGCCGCCTACGACGGCCAACTACATCCAGCGGGCTGGGCGGGCAGGTAGGAGGACAAGTTCAACAGCTTTTGCCCTGACTTTTGCCCAGCGCCGTTCCCATGACTTTGCCCATTATACTGAACCGCTGCGGGTTGTTAGGGGAGAAATCCGGCCTCCCCACATTGAAATCAGCAACGATAAAATTATAAGGCGGCACATGTATGCAGTCGCTCTTGCGATGTTCTTCAAACTAAAGAAGAGGTATTTTGGCCGGGTCAAAACCTTCTTCCCGGATTCTGGAGAATCAGCCGTCAAAGCGTTGAAGGAGTTCTTGCAGGAAAAACCCGGGCAATTGGAAGCCAGCTTAAAGCGGATTGTTCCGAAAGAAATGTGGGAAAAGCTTGGTGTTGACGACTGGAGCTGGGTTCACGGGCTTTTGCATGAGGAGGATGGAGTACTGACCAAGGCAGAAGTTCAACTAATGACAGATCTACGGGAACTGAAAGCTGCAGAGGAAGAATACAAAGATGCAGGAAACTACGGAAAAGCCCGGGCTGTCCAAAAAACCATCAACACCCTGGAACAACGCGATGTTCTCAATTTTTTGTCTCAACGGAATGTAATTCCCAAGTATGGTTTTCCAGTGGATGTAGTGGAACTCCAGATCTACCATCATGGTGAAGAAGCCAAGGGCCTAGAGTTAAACAGGGATCTAAAGGTGGCTTTGGCAGAATACGCTCCAGTGAGCCAGGTGGTAGCAGGAGGTAAACTGTGGACAAGCAGGTACTTAAAAAAGCTTCCCGACCGCGAACCTGTAAAATATAACTATGCTATCTGTGACTACTGCGGGTACTACCAGAGTGATATAGCAGATAAACAGAATACTATGGACACATGCATTTGCGGCGAAAGAATAGGAAACCACCGCGGCACTTTTATTACCCCTGAGTTTGGTTTTATTGCCGGACAACCTGAGACACCTACCATGTCTAGACCCCAAAAAACACATACCACTCGAAAGTACTTTGCTCAGGAAGGAAAAATAGAACAGGAAGTCACTTTGACCTTTGAAGGTCTGAAGCTCAAAATACAAGCAGGCGATGGCAGGCTGGCAATAGTGAACAGCGCTGGGAAGAGAGGATTCAAGACCTGTCAATCTTGTGGCTATGCTGAGGTTAATACAGGAAAACCTTTGGCTGCCCACAAGACACCGTGGGGAAAGGAGTGCAAGGGTCAAGCTATCCGCTATTCACTGGGTTACGAGTTTATGACAGATATTCTACGGCTGTGGTTTCCAGACTATCAGGACAAGCGCAAAGGATTCTGGGAGTCACTGTTATATGGTTTATTGCAGGGGGCCTGCAGCGCCCTTGATATTGAACGCCAGGACGTTGATGGCACTTTATACCCCTATGCGGGCAATCCTTATAGCCCTGCTTTGGTATTATTTGATGATGTACCCGGCGGTGCAGGTCATGTTAAGAGGATTGCTGAAAAAGAGAACCTTATTCGTGTTCTGCACCGGACGTTGGAAATGGTCTCGAACTGCGAATGTGGTGGGGAGCAAGCTGATACCAGTTGCTATGGCTGCCTGCGTAATTACACCAATCAGTACTGCCATGATAAACTAAATAGGGGATATGTAATAGAAGTCATAGAGAATAAGTTAAATATTACTCTCTGAAGAACTTTATTTGTTCCCTATTCAGCGTATAAATCCTCAAGAGGAAGGCAAGCTTCGCCCCCCTCTCTTACCACCGCCTGCAGGGCGAGGAATTCACCGCTGTGGGCCCTTCATCCCCCATTTCGATCACGGTCACGAGTACCCGGTCCCGCAGCTCGACGGGGAGTTCGCGCGCCCGTTCGGCCAGCGGGAGGGTATAGGTGGTGTTCCGCTCCAATAGGAGGGGGCGGGGTGACGCTCATGACGCCCTTGCCCACCTGCATCTTAAGACCAGAGCAGCGCAGCTGATCACGCCGGATTAAAGGGTCCTCAGTCAAAGAAAAGGCCGCCAAACAAGGAAAAGGTTAACTATAAGAAATAGCCGAATTGAACCCCAAGGTCCTGTCAAGGGGCGTCGAAGACGGGCGCGCCAGGAAAGGGAGTTGTTTGTGTGATTTGTTCTGTGCTATAATAGGTTGCGGGAACTGTGAGGTTGACACTACGAAACCAAAAGAGACCGAAATGTTCAATTTGCGGGCCGGCGTAGCTCAGGGGTCGGAGCGGCTGATTCGTAATCAGCAGGTCGAGGGTTCGAATCCCTCCGCCGGCTCCACTGTAGATGCCCACTACGCAAGGATTGGAGCCGTGAGCGGCTCCAAATGCTTATCTTTTCCCCTTCCCAAATCCTAATCAAGCATTACCTGCATCCACGAGGAGATCGGGAAAAACCTTTCGGCCAAGTCTCGTTTGTAGGTATAATATTTTGACCTGCATCTTTCTCCTGATAAGGTTTTGTTTGCGTTAGGCGCCTGGGGTTTTCCGTGTCTAACGCCACTCTTGGAAAAAGGGCCTAATCGTGTAAGTAAGCATCTTCAGTCAATTCCGGAAAGGATTTAAGAACTGGCGAAGATCTTCTCCAAGGCCTGCTTTACCGCTTTTGCATCTGCCCAACGGTCGTGAAATACAACCCTTCCTTCAGGATCAATTATATAAACCATATTCGGCAGACCACCGTATAACTTTTGAACTGTACCTTCCATTGTGTCTATCAGTATCTTTCTGTGAATACCAAGTTCCTTTTGGGCGCGCTCCGCGTATTTTCTACGCTGATGGTCGTCGCTCGGTTGTTCAAGATCACGGAAAATTCCTTCTTTAGCGTGGGGTTCGCGCGTGTAAATCACAATAAACCTCACCGGATGTTCCGAAAAAAGGGAAGCCAAACGCTCCATGGGGGCAACCTGCCTCCTGAAAGGGGGTCAGGTATAGGCCCCGAATTCCAACACAACATATTTTCCCCTGAAATCTGTTAGGGAAGTTTCCTCGCCCTTAAGACCGAGTAGTGTAAATTCTGGAGCCTTGCTGCCGGGGGGTAGAAAGTTTTCGAAGTCATAATAGTGTGCGGTGTCCTGGCGTTTTCTGCCTACCTTCAACAAGGACCCGACTCCCAACTGCCTAACCAGGTTGAACATTGCTATGGGGCCACCTGGCGGAACCTTATTCATTTCCATCGCCGCTCCTTTCCCAATAGTATGCGCTCGACCACTTTTCCGCACATCCGAACCTTATCTAAACAGCTGCACCTGCTGCCGCGTCAACATGCGCAGGCTGTCCGTATGTATGACTCTTTTTCAATTCAAGGATTCCACAGAGGTCAAATTTGATTCCCGTACAAGTGAGTGGGTTCAAGTACTAAACCCCATTGCCATGACGGTATATCAATGATACAACGGATCCTCTTCTAATTCCAGGTTGGTGGTTGAGCAGCAGCGTTCATGGCTCCCGAAGAAGGTGAATCTAAAAAGGGGTAGTTTCTCACACTGGAGGGAGGAAGATTTCCTGTGGGAGTACGATTTCATGCTAAAGCCAGAATTCACGCTACCCTAATCGTGCTTATTGTAGCACTTGGCTGGTCCACAACCGCACTTGCCAACGCGGGTCCTGTTAAAGCCGTATACGGTCCGGCCGGAATAGTTTTAGCGTGTGACGCGACCGAAGTGGGGGTTGTCTCTGAAGCGCTGACCTTCGACTTCAGGCATCTTGCGTCCGACGGCTCTCATGATTTCGCTCCCCGGGTCACTGTAAAATACCGGCTCAAAAACCCTTCCCCGGTAGATGAAACCCTGACAATCGCGTTTTTCTACCTGGATGCTGGAGGTGTAAGCGAGGGCCGAGACTTCGCTGTGGCATGGAACGGCCGGGAGCTAAACGAGACCCTTGAAGAGTACAGCTTGGAGGGACCTGTTACCCCCTTTACCTCCAAGTTTAGGCGCTTTTACTTTCAGCACAAACTCACTGGAAACCCTGGCTTCGACAGTCCCCACGGTGACACGGAGAATGTTGAAATGGTATGGCTTAAGCCTGAGTCCGGGAATCAGTACGCATCCCACAAGGTCTTGGGCGACCAACCTAAGTTCACCCTTTTTGAGAACACCGTTCCTTCCGGCCAGCAAGGCCAGCTTGAAGTTACCTATCACCAGGATAGGTCGGGGTATGACGAACGGTATCGGTTTGTGGGTGTCCCCATATTCCACTACACTTACCTGCTGCACCCTGCCCGGAATTGGGCCTTTTTTGAGGACTTGACGATCCGGGTCATGGCCCCGCCCGGGATGGAAGTTGCCACGAAACCTAGGCTGGATTCCTCGGAACCCGGTGTACTTGAAAGGACATTTCACGGGCTGCCGGAAGGTGACCTGCACATTTCCGTCCGGCCACCCAATTCCTTGGGGCTCATGGCCCTGGTTGCAGGCGGTATTTACGCTCTAGGGTTGTGGGTGTTCGGTATTCGGTATGCATGCTTACGTGGAGTAACCGTTTCAGGTGTGCTTGTGCCCGTGTTGGGTGGCGCAGGGCTGGGCTACTTGATCACACGGTTTTTGAGTCCACCCTGGCATCTATTTCTGATCATTCTCGCCTTGATTATCGGCGCAATCGTGGTTGTGGCTGCTCATCCAGGGAATCCATTAAGATAGGGGCACAACTGGAGGGTTTTTTGATCTGGACTGTGAAAAGGGAACGAATCGATGTCATTACAATGGGACGGCTGGTTCCAGGTTGTTTCAAGACGTGTTTTTAAATATGTATTCAAAATGTTGTTCTTCCCGAGGAGGAAAGAGCCTGCGGATAGTGAAGATTTAATCCGGCCCCTTATTAAACCAACCCTGTTGGGAGCTTGGCCTCGCGGGAAGGGGAGAACCTTGGAGCCAACCGAGATCGTTCAAGGTGACCGGAGTGGTGCTACTGGTTTCAGAGTACGGTGGCTGCATAACCGGAGATATGGTGGGGGTTAACGGGGGAAGGTTAATAGTGTAGTGGCTGGTGTTTCACCGGATTGTATACTTAACCCATACGACGGAGGGATGCTGATGGCTGAAAAGGCAAAGACAGCTGCTATGGCGTTGGTTCTAGGTGAAAAGGACAATGTTGCTACAGCTATTGTTGACATCGATCCTGGTGAAGTGCCGGTGATGTTCAATAACGGGGTCAAGAAAGTCAAGGTCAACCAACCCATTCAGTACGGCCACAAGTTTGCTGTAAGAGATGTTGGCGAAGACGAGGATATTATCAAATACGGTGAGGTAATCGGCATCTCCACGAAGGCCATCAAGACCGGGGAACACGTCCATGTACACAACGTGGCCAGTAAGCGCGGACGCGGTGACCTCGAAGGGAAAGGGGCCTAGGAATGATGAAGTTTCTTGGTTACCGTCGCCCGGACGGGCAAGTTGGAACGAGAAATCTGATAGGCGTTATCCCTACCACCGTTTGTGCCAACGAGGTGGCAGAACGAATCACCAACCAGGTGAACGGTGCAACGGCCTTCCTTCACCACCAGGGATGCTGCCAGACGCCGCCTGACATCGAGCGAGTGAGCTTTATCCTTGGCCGGCTTGGAAAACATCCCAACTTGGCTGGTGTTTTGATCGTCAGCCTGGGCTGCGAGAGCGTCCTGGCAGATGAGGTTGCTGAGGACATAGCTGGTAGCGGAAAGCCTGTCAAGAAAATCGTTATCCAGGAGCTGGGTGGGGCTGCCCGGGCCACCGCGCAAGGGACCCTCCTGGTGCAGGAGATGGTAATCGAGGCGTCCAAATTGGAAAGGGAACCCTGCCCGGTAAGTGAGCTGGTTTATGGAATCAAATGTGGGGCTTCTGACACCACCTCCGGTTTAGGGGCCAACCCAGTTGCCGGGGCTGCTGCGGACATCATTATCAGAAACGGTGGCACGGTGGTGTTTGGCGAAACCACGGAATTCATTGGGGCTGAGCACCTGCTGGCCAAACGGGGAGCCACCCCCGAAATCGGCCAGCGGATTCTTGACATCGTGGAGCGCATGGAGAACCGTGCCAAGGCAGTTGGTGCCGATATGCGCGGCGGGCAACCGACGGCCGGTAATATCGCCGGAGGGTTGACTACGATTGAGGAGAAGTCTTTGGGCGCCATTGTCAAGTCGGGAACAACACCAGTCGTGGATGTTTGCGAATACGGCGAGAGACCCGCGAAAAAGGGCCTGGTTGTGATGGATTCTCCTGGCCGGGAACCAGAACTCCTCACCGGGCTGGCAGCGGCTGGCTGTCAGGTGATTGTCTTTACCACCGGGCGAGGCGCGCCCCAGGGTTTTCCCTTTGTACCGGTGATCAAGGTTACAGCCAACAGCAAGACTTACGAAAGGCTGAAAGACCACATCGACATGAGTGTGAGTGACGTGGTGGCCGGTGTTCAAACCGTAGGGGCCGCTGGTGAGGAACTGGCCAAGGAGGTGCTGGCCGTAGCTTCGGGTAAGACCACCAAGGCGGAGGCCATCGGTTATTTTGCCGCTATGGATATCTACTGTACAGGGCCGGTGATTTAGTGCCTCATGCGGAGGGAGGCTCTAAGAGATGCTTCCTGCCTCTCCGGCAGGAAGAGGGCGAGGACCCTTGGCTCTTCCGGTTCGGTGGGGATATTCAGCTCTTCTACAGGACGAGGTTAGTTGACTCGCGCCGGGAGGCAGCTGTGCAAACCGAGAGGGAAACCGAATTGCATCACGCATTTGCAATGAGGGGATATTAATGGTATAATAACTCGTCTTCTAATTCCAGGTGGGTGGTTGAGGGCCGGTCATTGGATACCTACTGACAGGGACACGTTCCTTTACGCCCAACCGATTTAGGGACCAATATTGCGCTGTTGGGCGTGAAAGGAGGGAAAGCCAGTGTATACAGACAAGACTCTCACGTGCCGTGATTGCGGAGCCGAATTTACCTTTACTGCCAGCGAACAGGAGTTTTATGACAGCAAGGGCTTCACCAATGAACCAGGCCGTTGTCCAGAATGCAGGGCGGCACGCAAGCAGCGGCAGGCTGGTTCGCGGGCATACGGTAGAGAGCCGCGTCGGATGTACCAGGTAACCTGCGAACAGTGCGGCCAGACCGCTGAGGTTCCTTTTGAACCTACTGAAGGCAGGCCAGTGTACTGTAGCGATTGCTTCCAATCAAGACGACGGTACTAAGACGGATTGGTTGGCGGATCTCGGGTGCAGGGACTCATGCTCCAGAGTCCAGTAATACCTGGGAGAACGAAGATGATAGTAACCAGTATTTTCCTAGAGGCTACCTGTGCCGCTTGTTGTACCAGTAAAAGGGCGAAAATAACTGGTGGCGTTTATCTTCAGGGTGCTTTAGAAAAAAGGATAGGCCCATGGGTCTATCCTTTTCGTTCGCCCAGCATGTCTGCTGAGCCGATGAGCTGAAAGAAGCTCTGTCGCCTAACCA
>SESX01000109.1 GCA_004367365.1 Candidatus Acetocimmeria pyornia | reverse complement strand
GTACGCACGGTTCTGTGAGAGGGATGGCGCTAGCTTGATCACCTAGCGCCACCCTACTCGATACCATCCAAACCTTCCCTTTCCGATAACCCTGAGAGGGTGCCTCCCCAACCTTCTTTAGTGCTCCAGGTTTTCTCCCCCTGGTCTCCCAACTAGGACCTCCTAGGACAAAGAACGAAAAGAACACCTCCTTTAGAAAAGCAAAACCCCACTTAACTGGCACAGCTGCTCTTGTTTCGGCCATCTTCCCGGTAGGAGAGTTTGCTCAATTAAACCGTGTGGTTCGGGTGTCTGGTGGTAGCTAAATTCAAGTGGGGCTTTTCACTTACACCATCCCCCCGATGCCAGGGTTTTCCCTTACAGGGCTGGCAGGGATTTGCCCCATGTCAAATGCAGGGTTCAGACTCTCAGCAAAATAGGATTCTTCTGTTACGATTAGAGTGAAGAATCTCTAGCCAAGAAGGGAAAGGATAAAGGAGGTTTGGCAACTGATGAACCCGATGCTTCCCTGGGATGTACGGGTCACCGCTGACTTAGTTTTAGGCGGTATAGGAGTAGGGGCTTTTCTGCTCGCAGTCTTGACAAGCGTTTATCACGAGGGGACGAACAGGTTGACGGCGAAGATAGGGTTTTTGGTCGCCCCGGTTGCAGTCGGGCTCGGCCTGTTTTCGATCTTAACTGAGCTGGGACAGCCGCTGCGCTTTTTCACCGCTTTTTTCAGGGTTAACCCTTCTTCGGTGATGTCATGGGGCATTTTCTTACAAACCATCTTTCTGCTCTTAACGATTCTTGTGGCGTTGCCAATTTACAAGAGGGGAGAAGCCAGTGCTCCTAGTACAGTGAAAATTCTTGGGACTGTTTGTGCCATAGCAGTTGGTCTTTACCACGGTCTGTTACTGAGCAGCAATGTAGGACGTCCCTTGTGGAATGATGGTCTCTTCCCATTCATGTTTTTTGGCTTTTCCGTTCTCACTGGGTTTGCCGTGGTACTGTTAATTAACCTTGCCGTCAGCAAAACTGCAACATCTACGGTCAGCCGGAGCGAGGCAGCGGCAACACAAAGTTCAGATAATAATGGTGCGAGTTTACCGAAGCTACTGTTCTCGGTCCTAGTTTTTGAACTGGTTGCTATTCTGCTCTGGATGGTAAATACAACGCGCTCCGGACTGGCGGCAGAAAAATCGTTACAACTGCTACTTTCCGACTATGCCCTGGCTTGGTGGGGAGGAACAATTGTGCTGGGCCTGGTTTTTCCACTGGTGCTCGTTTATTTTGGTTCCAGCCGCAGAAATAATCCGCCTGCTGGTGTTCTTTCCCTGGCTTCTGCAGCTATTCTCGTGGGTGGGATCATCTTCAAGCACATTCTTCTTGTGGCGGGCCAGGTCAGATTACCGTTATTATAAGCGGTACTCGTAAGATTTTAGAAGTGATGGAGGGTTGAAAGGATGAAATTATCTCGCCGAGCTTTCCTGAAGGGGTCTGCTGCTGTGGGTTTAGCTGCGCTCGGGGTTAAGGGCCGACGGCCTGTTCTCCAGGCCTTTGCCGAGACCAAGAGCGAAGGAAAAGCCATGCAAGGTTCAACGCGGTGGGTTTCTACTACCTGTCAGGGATGTACTACCTGGTGTGCGGTGCAAGTCCAGGTGGTAAACGGAAGAGCGGTCAAAGTGCGGGGGAATCCAAACTCTAAGGCCAGCAACGGCAAGGTATGTCCCCGGGCTCACCTTTCTTTACAGCAGGTTTATGACCCGGACCGGATCAAGGTGCCGATGAAAAGGACCAACCCCAGAAAAGGCAAAGATGAGGACCCCCAATTTGTGCCCATAACCTGGGACGAAGCGCTAGATGAGATCGCGTCGAAGATGATGGAGCTGCGCCGAAACAACGAGACCCACAAGTTCGTCCTCTTCCGCGGGCGCTATACCTACATGAGGGACGTCATCTACGATAAATTTACCAAGATTTTTGGTTCTCCAAATGGCATATCCCACAGTGCCATTTGTGCCGAAGCAGAAAAATTCGGGTCCTATTTCACCGAGGGTCTTTGGGACTACAGGGATTACGATCTCCTGAATACAAGATACCTTCTTCTATGGGGAGCAGATCCTGTCGCTTCCAACCGGCAAGTTCCCCACTCGATCAAAGTCTGGGGAGAGGTAATGGACCGGGCCAAGGTCGCCGTTATTGATCCGAGGTTGTCTGCTACTGCTTCCAAGGCCGATGAATGGTTACCGGTGATCCCTGGAGAGGATGGGGCTTTGGCCTTGGCCATGGCCCATGTGATTCTCGTGGAAGGAAAGTGGAGCAGGGAGTTCGTTGGGGACTTCAAGGACGGTGTCAACCGGTTCCGCGCCGGGGAAGTTGTAGCTGAAGAAGACTTTGAGGAAAAATATACCCATGGTCTGGTGAATTGGTGGAATCTTGAGCTCAGGAACCGGACTCCGGGTTGGGCGGAAAAAGTTACCGGTATCCCGGCACAACAGATCATCAAGGTGGCTAACGAGTTCGCCGACGCGGCACCACATGTGATCTCCTGGTTGTCGCCCGGGGCCTCGATGCAGGTCCGCGGGGCGTATAGCGCGATGGCTGCCCACGCCTTGAACGGGCTGGTTGGTTCAGTGGATAACAAGGGTGGCACCCTGAGAGCTTCCAAGGTACCTGCACGAAGCCAGCTGCCAGGCTACAAAGATTACCAGGATGAAGTGGCCAAAGCGGGCACGAAGTACCCGAAGATGGATCAACGGGGCTACCTGGAGTTTCCGGCCTTGAAGAAAGGCAAGCCGGGTGGAGGCGTTGTTACCAACCGTGCCGCTGACGCCATTCTCAACGACGACCCTTATGAAATTAAGATGGCCATAGCCTACTGGAACAATTTCGTATTCTCGTGCGGCGAGACTTCGCGCTGGGACAAGGCCTTATCTAAACTTCCGTTCTTTGTCCACGTAACCACTCATCCGGCGGAAATGACGAACTACGCTGATATCGTGCTGCCGGCGGCCGACCACATGTACGAAAAATGGGGATGGCTGAAGTCTAAGGCGAACCGTTATGCTTACTGCACAATGAACCAGCGGGTGATCGACCCCATCTGGGATGTTCGTATCGATGAGACGGAGATTCCCTGGCTGATCGCAGAAAAGCTGGCCGAAAAAGGTTTTGACAACATGCTCCGCTACTTTAAGGAACAGGTAAGGGATCCGGAAACAGGGAAGGCTCCCACCAACAGCATGGAGTTTACCATGTACGCGGTCAAATACCTGACCCAGCCCCTCTGGGATCCGGCTATTGAGGTCAAGGGCGACCAGCTAAGTGGATGGAAGGACTTCCAGGAAAAAGGGGTCTGGAATTCGGTACCATATCCATACCGGAAAAAATGGGGTAACTTTGAGACGGCCACCGGAAAGTTCGAGTTCTACAGTGAGACACTGAAAAAATCCCTTAAAAAACATGCCGAGAAGCACAACACCACCATTGACGGCGTTCTGCGCTCTTGCAAGTTACAGGCAACTGGGGAGCTGGCCTTTATCCCCCATTACGAGGAACCATACCGGGTGGGTGACCCGGAGGCATATCCTCTCATTTTCGTTGACTACAAATCGAGGCTCAACAGGGAGGGGCGTTCTGCCAACTGCCTGTGGTATCAAGAAATGAAGGATGTGGACCCTGGAGATGAAAGATGGGATGATGTGGCGAAGCTCAATCCCCAGGATGGTCGCCGCTTGGGCATTAGAACCGGGGATACCATCAAGCTTGTCTCTCCTGTCGGCGCATTGGTTTGTACCGCCAAGCTATGGGAAGGAGTACGCCCGGGTACAGTCATAAAATGTTATGGCCAGGGTCACTGGGCTTATGGTCGGATTGCAGCACGTGACTTTCAGAAACGGTTACCGCGCGGCGGCAACAATAACGATATCCTGCCGGCCGAATACGAGCGGCTGAGTGGCAGTACCGCGCGGCATGGCGGCGTGGTACGGGTAAGAGTGGAGAAGATTTGAGGGTTTCAAGCCTAGGGAGGTGATTTAATTGGCCAATTACGCGATGGTGATCGACCTTCATAAATGTGTGGGCTGTGGGGCCTGTGCTATTACCTGTAAGAATGAGAATAACGTTCCGGAGGGGTTCTACTGGGCCAACTACGTGCACAAAACCACCGGCACCTTTCCAAACGTGCGCTATCAATTCATCCCCACCCTCTGCAATCATTGTGAGAATGCACCTTGTGTCAAGGCCTGCCCGGTGCAAGCGATGTACAAGGACGAAAACGGGTTGACCCTGCACGATCCCGAGAAGTGTATTGGGTGCAAAGCTTGCATCATCGCGGATCCATACGGTGTTATATACTTTAACAAGAAAGAGCCACACCAGTTCTGGCGTAACAATGAGCCGGTAATACCGGGTGCCACTGCGACGGCAAAAGAAGTGACTGAGAAAATAGGAGAACAAGTTCCCTATTACAATCCCGCCCGGGCCACAACCTATGCCGGGATCAGACCGAAGGGTATCGTCGAAAAGTGCAGTTTGTGCGACCACAGAATTAAGGAAGGCGAAGAACCCTACTGCGTTGCTTCTTGTCCCGCTGAAGCCCGCACCTTCGGCGATCTTGACGACCCTGGGAGCAAAGTGAACTACCTGCTGCAAAAATATGGTTATTTCCGGCTCCGGGAAGAACTGGGAACGAAACCGAAAGTGTACTACATCAGGCAGTACTAGGCTAATATGGAGGGTGGCGGGGGGCCCCGCCACCACGCACCTTCTGGGAGGTGGGCCAGCTGGAGTGTAATATTCGGGCGCAAAATGAAACCCGCGCCAACCTCTACAGGCTCCTTTCTCTGTATTATTATGAACCGGAGAAAGAGCTCATAGATAAGAGGGCGTTAAGCTTTTTAGCGGCAGAGATGGCACAAGTTTGTCCCGAAGGGGCCAAATATGCCGCCGAGTTGACAGAAGAGGCCAACATTGGGGAAATCGAGGACTTGAGAATCGATTATGCCAAGCTTTTCGTGGGCCCCTTCGATTTGCTTGCTCCTCCCTATGGCTCCGTCTACCTGGAGAAACGAAGAAGGGTCATGGGTGAATCAACTCTCGATGCCTTACGGTGCTACCAGGAAGCAGGGTTGACCATGGACAGGTATTTCATGGAAGCACCGGACCATATTGCTGCAGAACTCGAATTCATGTACTACCTGAGCTTTCAGGATTTAGACAACGAGAGTGTCGAGAGACAGAAGTATTTTCTTGAACACCACTTGGGGGCCTGGGTGGAGGACTTCACAGCTTTGGTCGAGGAAAGGGCGGAAACGAATTTTTACCGTCACCTGGCTCGTATTACCAGGCTCTTCGTCAATGCTGACCAGGTTTACTTGGAAAAGTTATTAATAGATCTCCCTGTTCGTTGAGCGGGATACTGGGGCGAAATTAGCAGCACTATCCAGAGGGGGACGGGCCGCAAGATGTTCTTGCCTCTCCTGGTGTCCAGCTTGTTAGCCCCCCGGAGACCGTTGACAGCACCAAGTAGGTGTATCGCCTTGCGGTACCGTGATGGTGGCTGCGGCCGCTGTCAAGAGGTCTGCCCTGGGCACTGTATTGAGCTGGAAGATGGGTTAAGGATCGGGGAAGGTTGTGACGGGTGCCAGCTATGCGCGGCTGCTTGTCCCACTGAGGCCCTGGTATCCAATCCTTCGTGGGCGAAAAACCTCCTGCGGGGCGCGCGCAGAAAACCCTTCATTCTTACTTGTGGAAAAACCGAAGCCGCCGCAACAGCAACCATGGTTTCCTGTTTGGCCGGAATTAGCTGCAATCTCTTGATAACCCTTGCACTGGTTACACCGGACTCCTCGCTGGTACTGTATTGTAACCGCCAGGACGAGTGTGAGAGATTGGCCGGTCTATTGGAAAAGAACGTGGCCGCTGTGAATAGTTTCCTGCAGGACCTTTCCCTAGAGAAGACGTATTTTCTGGTGCGACATGAAAAGAGCTTGTTGAAACCGCAGCCAGAAGCCGGGTATTCACGCCGGGAAGTACTGTTCTCATGGCAAGAAAAGGGCCTGGCCCTGGTTCAGGACGCCCTTGTGAACCTGGAAATGAAATTGGTCCCTGGGCTGGAAGGAAAAAAGAAGCGGGATGGCGACGGCTTTCCGCCGCTAGAACATCTATTGCTCAGAGGGCTCCTGGAAGGCCTGTCCCTGACGGTAAGGGAATTGAGGGTTGGCCCAGCTACTCCCTGGGGCAACTGGAGAATAGATGGGAACTGCAGCGGCTGTGAAAAATGCGTCGCCCTTTGTCCGGCCGGAGCCCTGACGAGCAGCCGTGTTCAGGATGGACTCCAGATTCAGTTTCGTGCTGGCGATTGTTTGAACTGCCAGTTGTGTCGGCGTTCTTGCCCGCGGCAGGCAATCAGCCGGGAAGAGAAGGTTTTATTGGAGGATATCACCAGCAGGCGGGTGAGAACCCTCCGGCAACATCCTTTGGCTTGCTGTGAATCCTGTGGGGAAGAATTTATACCCGGGGGAAACCAGGGGAAATGCTCGTCTTGCTTGAAAAGGGAGGAGGTCAAGAAGGCGGCTTTCGCCTAGGGGACTGCTCTGCAAATGCTGCTGGCTTCCTTGCCGGGACTGCTTTTGGACTCGCTTGTTCCCCGCCCCTCCGGGGCTGCTGTATAAATGGTCTTGTCATGGAGCAGTTGTAGAACCCAAGTTTTGCGAAATACCGGCCCCAATTTTCATGGTTCGGGGTGCCGCCGGTTTGCGGGCGGCATGGGTAACAACTACAAGCCCATGACATGCATGTGTTAAGAACTTGAGGCATACAACCTTTCTCGAAATCAAGTTGTTGCTGGAGGTGAGATTAAGTGCTTGGTAATCTCGGTCTTCCTGAACTTCTACTCATTCTCGTGCTCGCGTTGGTCATTTTTGGTGCCGGGAGATTGGCTGGTATAGGTAAAGCCCTTGGACAGAGTATCCGTGAGTTTAGGGCTGAAGTAAAGGAACGAGAAGAAGAGGTGGCTTCCAAGGAAGAATAGGTACTGGGGGGTAAAGAGATGGCCAACATTGGTATACCAGAGCTGATCTTGATTTTAGTCTTGGCGCTCGTAATTTTCGGCCCGAAAAAACTTCCGGAAATAGGTAAAGCCCTTGGGTCCGGCTTAAAGGAATTCAAAAAAGCATCCACCGATCTTCAAAGGTCTATCGAACTTGAAGTTGAGACGGGCGATAGAAGAGAAAAGTATTCGAAAAAGAAAGGGTAAAAAGGACGTCCTTACCACGCCTGGTTGTGGTTATTCCTGGGGGAAAGGGATGGGTGTCGCCGTGAGCTACGGAGTTTTGAAAAAGGGGCGAGCAA
The DNA here is from genome assembly GCA_004367365.1 of Candidatus Acetocimmeria pyornia. Lineage (GTDB taxonomy): Bacteria > Bacillota > Sulfobacillia > UBA3575 > UBA3575 > Acetocimmeria > Acetocimmeria pyornia. The sequence goes on along the minus strand of SESX01000109.1, from coordinate 1,137 downwards.
CAATCAATGATACCTGTAATCAGCGTCGTTGGTAGATCAAACGCTGGAAAAACAACGCTAATTGAAAAGCTGGTGCCTGAAATTAAACGCAGGGGCTATAAGGTTGCGACAATTAAGCACGACGCCCATCAGTTTGAAATGGATAAACCGGGTAAGGATACCTACCGGCATTTTCAGGCAGGTGCAGATGCGGTAATAATCTCTTCCAAGGAAAAAATGGCCATGATAGCAAGGACAGAGGGGGCAGAAATTCCGTTAGATGACCTGGTCAAGAAGCTTCCCCAGGTAGACTTGGTGTTGACTGAAGGTTATAAGAGTGGAAACAAACCTAAGATTGAAGTCTACCGCAAGGGATTAAAAGGTGGATTGCTTTGTGACCCAGCCGAACTTATCTGTGTGGCTACAGATGAACCACTGGATATCGATGTGCCTTGCCTGGACATCAACGATCCAGTTGGAATAATTAATCTCATAGAGGAGAAGTTCCTCAAGAAGTCTGACGGGAACCTGGAAAGACAAGACCGGTAAAAGATTTACTCTAAGAATAGATGCTCTCCGAGCCTATTTGCCTAAGGCCCACGCTACGGCAAATCGGCCGTGCTGCCGTGACAGCACCAGGGTATGCCGGGAAACCTGCATGCCCCCCGCACTTGGAAAGGAGACGCGACGAAATTTAGTGGCGCCTTCTCATTGCGGGGGCGCTCGATTTATTGCAGCCCAAGATTTCCTTTTTCGATGAAGATTAAGGGTGTGGGTGGCCTTATGAGATGTACAGGATGGCGTATCATGGCTTTGATTCTCTTGTTCTTGCTCACTGGTTGTGTCCGGGAAGAGCAAGAGGTGCTCACTGTCTTTGCAGCTTCCTCGTTGACAGAGAGTTTCCGGGAGATAGGCCGTGCCTTTGAAGCAGAACATCCCGGTGTAAAGGTTCAATTCAACTTTGCTGGGAGCCAGGTTTTAGTACGCCAGCTGGTGGCTGGCGCCAGAGGTGATGTCCTCGTTTCTGCTGATGAGAGGTACATGATGGAAGCACTTGGGCAAGGCCTCGTGGAGCAGCCGCGTCTGATGGTCACGAATAGGTTGGTGGTGGTTGTTGCCAAAGGCCAGGAGGAGATAGAAAACCTGGGAGGCCTGGTG
>SESX01000108.1 GCA_004367365.1 Candidatus Acetocimmeria pyornia | reverse complement strand
CAACAGAACCTTCCCCGAGCAGGCCGAGGATCTTTTCGGCCACCTCCTCTGGGGTCAGGCCTTGGGTATCAACCAAGTAGTCAGCCTCGCGGTACGCTTCTTCCCGCTCCCGGAGCAGTGCCTCTAGGCAGCCCACCGGGTCACGGCTGTCGAGCAAGGGACGGTTGCCCGCCCTGCCCAGGCGCCGCCAAAGTTCTTCCACCGGCGCCCAAAGGCAAACCACCGTACCGGTAGCCTTCATCCGGCACCGGTTGGCCCCGGAAAGGACAACCCCTCCCCCAGTGGCCACCACCTGTGCAGCCCTTCGAGACACCGCCTTGAGGGCCCTTTCCTCCAGGCGGCGGAAGTACCCTTCACCCCTGCGGGCAAATATCGTGGGGATCTCCACCCCGGCCAGGGCTTCGGTCTCACGGTCAAGGTCGACAAAAACAAGACCCATCTTCCCAGCCAGGATCCTTCCCACGGTACTCTTTCCGGCCCCCATAAGGCCGGTGAGGTAGATATTCCCTTTAATCAGTACTTCCCCCCTGAAGTATTGTCTCCCGGTAGGCACACCAGTTCCGCTTCATCTCATCCAGGGAGTCGGCCCCGAATTTCTCCGTCATGGCCCGGGCGATTTCAAATGCAACCACAGCTTCTCCGACGACGCAGGCGGCAGGAACCGCGCAGACATCGGAACGGTGCACCCCAGCAGCAAAAGGCTCTTTCGTTACTAGGTCCACACTGCCCAGGGGCCGGTAGAGGGTGGGTATCGGTTTCATCGCCGCCCTGACTACCACCGTTTCACCATTGGTAATTCCGCCCTCAATACCACCGGCGTTGTTGGTCGGGCGCCAGAATCCCTTCTCTGGGGAGTAGCGAATCTCATCGTGAACCACTGAACCCGGCTCACGGGCCGCCAGGAACCCGGCCCCAATCTCAATCCCTTTAATGCCTTGAATACTCATGACGGCCGCCGCCAGTCTCCCGTCCAGCTTCCGGTCCCAGTGGACATGACTTCCTAAACCAGGAACCACCCCGGTTACCAAGACCTCGAAAACACCCCCGACAGAATCGCCCTCTTTTCTGGCCTGTTGGATGACCCGGAGAATTTCCCTTTCGGTCCCTTGGTTTGCACAACGAACCGGCGATTCTTCGGCCTGCCGGCCCAGCTCCGCGGGGTCTACCCCTTCCGCCCGCCAGCCTGCTGAACCGATGGCAAGCACATGACCATAGACCTCCACGCCAAATTCCCTCAACAAGCGACGGGCCACCGCCCCCACAGCCACCCGTGCGGCTGTTTCGCGGGCACTGGCCCTCTCCAGGACATTCCTCAGGTCCCGCTCCCCGTACTTCAGTGCCCCGGGAAGGTCAGCATGACCCGGCCTCGGGCGGGTTACAGGTTCCGGGGCCTGACCACCGGTTCCATCCTTTGGGGGTGGGGCTGCTTCCACCGCCATCGTCTCTTTCCAGTTAGACCAATCCAGGTTGGGAATATAAAGGGCAATGGGGCTGCCCATGGTCAGGCCAAGCCGTACCCCGGACAAGATTTCAACCTGGTCCCGTTCAATGGCCATCCGTCCCCCCCGCCCGTAGCCGGCCTGCCTGCGGGCTAACTGGTGGTTGATGTCCTCTGCTGCAAGGGGAAGACCGGCCGGAATTCCCTCAATGACAGCCACCAGGCCTTTGCCGTGGGATTCACCAGCCGTAAGGTAGCGCAACATCTCCTTCGTCTCGTTCCTCCTTTGTCCCGGGTCGGACTGTTCCCGGCATTTTCTCGCTGGAGAAGGCAGTACCGGGTCCAGCACCCCGGTCCGGTTCCTGCAGCTCCTAACGATACTATTCTTCCCTGCTTCCTGTCGACCGCGTTGCCGTTAAGAGGTACACCTTTCATTACTTCACTCGGTACCGTTGTCGAGCCCGCAGCACGGGCGACGGGACCCAGGTGTGACCACATCGCTCCTAGCTCGACCGTTACTTTCCATCTGGAGTACCCACTAGTTTGCCGCTTATCTCAGCCTGCGGCCCCTTTTCAGAGAAGATAACCAGGGTCAGGTGGTTCAGAAAGCGGTTAGCCTTCTCCGGGTCGCGTCCTTCGGCATCAGCCGGCCCCAGCTCCATGGACTGCACTCTGAAAAGCCGGGGACCAGCTTCCAGTAGTTCCAGGTAATACCCCTGCTGCTCAAGGGTACCGGCGACCCTCACTTCGACCGAGCGCTTGACAAAGGGGCCCGCCGGCTCGGGGGTACCCACACTAACCCTCTCCACCAAAACACCGGCATTCCCGGCGCTCGCCTGGAGAATGCGCAGAAACGAAGCCGTTTCCTCCTCCTCCGGAACAACCCGCTTAAGCTCGGCCAGCCGGGCCTTAACCTCGGCCAATTCCTGCTCGATTCGAGGACGCTCCTGGTCCAACCGGAGCCCCCGGGTGAGCTCCATCCTGACCGCCTGCAGGTTGTTCTCCAGTTCATCGAGCTGCCTGTCCAACGGGTCCCTGACCCCAACCAGGTAGAGGGTAACCAGGACCACCAAGAGCCCGAAAAAGACCAGGAACTTTTCCCTGGTGCTCAGGTTTAACTTTCGTTCTCCTTTCATGGGCACTCCCCACCTGACCGTTTCAGCTGTCATTCTGTCATTTCCCAGGCTCACAACCTGGTCTCAACCATCCTGCCGCCCTTTGAGGCCGCCTTTCGCCCCAGCCACCTCAGGGGGAAACCAGCACTGTACGTCGGAAGCAAGGGCGCACCCACACCACCAGAGGTCACCGGTTGCCTGCTCCCGAGAAACCCTTTGGGTCAACTGTAATCACCATCTCAAAGGCTAACCCTGGAAGCGTCTCCTTCCCGGTATCCCTGGCAGCCTCCACCAGTTCGGCCTCCGCTACCCGCGGCGACTCTTCAAGCATGTCCATCAATTCAGCCAAAAGCTTCAGGGAAGGTACCCTGCCGCGCAGCACAAAGGTCGTTCCTTCTTGATAGGTGATCCCCCTGATCTCGACCCCGAGGGGAGCGGCCGCCTGCAGGATTTCACCCAGCAGTGTCGACCAGTTGTTGACCCCCTCGTGTCTACCCAGGAAACCCTCCCGTTCGGCGAGCAGGGCCTTCAAACGGTCGAGTTCTTCCTTTTTTCTGCGGGTATCCTGGTACTGCTCAACCTCCAAACGGGCCTGGCGGATCTCGCCCTGGTAGGACGCCACCCTCTTGGAAAGGGTGTTAAAATCCCAGAACAAAAAAAGGCCAAGAACAACCACAACCAAAACCCCAGCCACCAGGCGCCGTGCAGCCCGGGGTCGCGCTTTCATTTCTGGAGGCAAAAGGTTGATCGCTTTCACGCCTTGTCCTCCCCCCGGAGGGCCAGTCCAAGGGCCGTAACGAAAAGGGGTGCCGCGAGGCCCTCGGGTTCATCCACCCGGCTGCCCTCCTTACTGGAAAAACGAAAGCGAGGAACAATAACCATCAATTCCCCTCCATGTAACCGGTGGGACAGGGCCTCACTGAGATAGGCCTGGAGCCGGTCAGCCAGCCCAGGGAGCAGAGCGCCACCTCCAATTAGATACAGGCGGTCCAAACCAGCCTCCCGTTCCTGAACCAGGAAATACTCCAGGGAACGACGCAGTTCATCCAGAAACCCATCAAGGATCGGACCTACCGTCGCCCTCACTGCACCGGACCCCATGATCCCCTCCCGGCACTTGATCCTCTCTGCCTCTTCAATCCCACAGCTAAGCTCTTCCGCGATCCGCTGGGTCAGGTCATCCCCACCCTGGGGAATGGAGCGGGTGAGGTAAACGGTATCACCCCGGAAGATGCTCAGGTTCGTCATCGAGGCACCAATGTCAACAATCGCCAGACCTGAAATCTCGTCTGAGATGCACCCACTCAGCTTTAAGGCCCGGTGCTGGGCCATAGGGTCCAACTCAATGGCCCCAGGTTTCAAACCAGCCACGCGCAGGGTCTCCAGGTATCCCTCGATGCTTTCACGGTGCGTCGCCGCCAGCAGGACCCGCATCCTAGAGCCTGAATGCTCCAGGATGCTGAAATCCACCACCGCTTTCCCGGCGGGTAAAGGAAGGTGCCGGTCACCCTCCCACTTCAAGGCCTCGCTGAGCTCGGTTTCACTCATGAGGGGAAACTCAGTGGTCCTGAGGATTACTGCCTGGCCTCTTAGTGAAGTAGAAACCTTTCTCGCCCGGAGGCCGTTCCGGTCAAGCAGGTCGCGAAGGGCCTTTCCAACGGCCTCTGGTTCCAAAATCCGCCCCTTGTCAACAGACCCAGGCGGCGCAGGTCCCGAGCACCAGCCCGTAATGACCGGGACCGGATCTCCCCGCCGGGCGAAAACCACCTTGAGATTACGGGTCCCGATATCCAGGCCGATTCCATCTCTCCAGGCCCCCAGGGGCAGGGAAAACCCCCGGCGCTGCAGGGCAACAGAAAGGTGGAAAAAGGGAGGTGGTTCTGGAGACACTTCACCTTTCTTTTCCGCTTTCTTCATTTCCCTGGTATCCGCCGGTTCCTGCTGAACAATATCGGTTTCGTTTCCCTGGTCCGGAACCGGGTGTAGTTCAGCTGTCTCCACCTGACCGTTATCCCTGGGTTGGTCTAAGGGTTCTTCCCCAAATGCCTTGTTGACTTCAATAGTTGGAGGGCCGGCCTCTTCAGAAGCTTTTTTTTTACCCTGCCCCGGGTACCGGGCGACCAGAAACGTAATCAAGACCAGAACAGGTAGTCCCACCGCCCCGGCGTAACGTAGAGGCGACCCTTCGAGGTACCAGGTGACTTCCAGGAGAGCCAGTCCAAGCACCAAAAGGAGCCCAGCCACAGCGTAGATTACCCCGGTGACAAAATCCAGCAGGGTGGAACCAGGGTGTTGGGTCTTCTCACCAGGGGCCAATTCACCTGACTCTGCTTTCTTTTTCCCTTTCCTCTCAGCCCGGCTGGGAATGGAGTCCATGGACACACCCCCAGTTTAGATCACGGAATCTCTTTCCAGCTCAGAACCTGCCACGAACGGTCGGGGTAGCCGGGCAGCTGGCTCAAGGAGACACCACTTTCTGAGATAATCTTGAGTTCATTCTCGTAGCTTAGGTGCCCGGCAACAATCCCACCCCTTACCTGGGAAACACTCCTGTCAACAGTCAATCCCCCGTAGCTGTACAAAAAAGCCTCTACCTGGCCTCCACCCTGGAGCAGAATCTCCTCCAGGCTGATGAGCACCAGAACGGAATCACTGCCCCGGGTCTTAAGGTTCCCATCCACAGTCAGTGTCCCCTCAGCGACAATGACAGCCGTCCCTTCCACCTGCCCCGAGAGGTTGAGGTCACCCTGAACGTAAATCAGTTCCCCATCAAACTCCAGGTTCCCATCCAGGGTCACACCACCCTCCCACACCTGGTCCGCCCCTTCCCTGTACCAGTCGCCCGGGGGCTGGGCCACGAAAATGGGTTCTACCACCACCGGTTCGGGTGAGTACTGTTTTCCCTCGTACAACCACTCACCCGTCAGGGCCAGTTCGCCGTCCACATCGATCCTCTCGCTGCCGGTGATGTCCCCGGCGACAAGGACATCACCCTCCACCTGCAGCCTCCCGCTGATATCAAGACTGCTCCCAGAGTAAAGGGCTTTTTGGGAACCTGGGCCCGAAACAAGCTCAGCCACCACCTGAATGGTCCTTTCCGCCCCTCCCACGCTACCGGTTGAAGTGACATAAACCACGGCTCCATCTAGTTCTTCGACTACAACGGTGTAGTGGCCGGTGCCGAACTCGACCCCAGAGAAGCCTTCCCGCCAGGAAGGGTCAAGGTCCAGTTGGGCCAGGGCCCGCCGCAGCCCGGCCTCAGCCACGTAGAAGGCCGCCGTCTCGTCCCGGTGCTGCCGTGCCACCCTCAGTTCGGTGCTGGCCGATGAACCCAGGGCCAACCCGAGGACCATGAGAACCGTCACCACGAAGAGGGTCATGGCAAAAACCATCCCCCTCTGGTTGCCGAGCCACCGAACCCACCCTGGCCCCCATCTGGTTTCGACACCACCCACCGACGACACCCTTTCCAGGTCCAGGTTTTCTACCCGGGATCACGCAGGCGCACCTTTGTTCTCAGGTCGTAACGCCGACCCTCAACCTCCACACTGGTCAGCGTGATGGTAACCAGTTTCCTGTCGTCCGAGAGGACAAATTCACACGATCCAACTCCCGTCCCTAAAACCCTCTCCTTCTCACCATCGAACCGAACCAGACGGTCCCCATCCCGCAGCTCGTAGGTTACTGTGCTACCGTCAGGGCCGAGAAAGACCAGCCTCCCGGTGGTGGCTTGTACCACCCCACTTGCCCCCCGCAGCTCCCTTGCCATCCGGGTCAGAGCCAGCTGGACCCCATGCCGGGCTGTGAACCCCTGGTGCTGGTCTCTCCACGCAGAAATACCGGTGAACCAGACAAGGTAGATCAAGGAAGCCAGGACGCTGAGCACCACGACCGAAGCCAGCAGTTCCACCAGCGATACACCCGAGGTGTTGACGATCAAAGAAAGAAAACCTGATTTCTGAATCCCCTTCCGGTCTTCTTGATTGTCAGCAACCCTTCTGCGGCAGGGTATCACATTCACCTGACCCCATCACATCCCTCGCGCAGGCTGGACAACCCACATACCGGAAGCCATTATCCCACCAGCCCCTCGCCCGGGTGCTCCTCTGCTCGCCTATTCACTCCCCGCCCCTCCAGGCCTGCACCATTACCGGCCTCTCTGCAGAAAAACGCGGGCGGGCAAGTCTCAATGATGCTACCTCATTAAGACCGCTCGGAAAACCCCGGCTCAAGCTCTTGTTCTCTTGTGGTGCCGCCGGTATTGTGGCAGCACGAGGGACCGATCCGTTAGCGCAAAAAAAGACTGTCCAGCCGCACCTCTTGTGTCTGACCCTTTTCCGACCACTTGACGGTTACAGTTACCCTTTTTAAGGAATAGGTTTCCGTGTGCACCGTTACCTCTCGGCGGTAAAGGGGATAACCGGGCACAGCCTCCTCCGACTCGGACGTAATGCTGTCGAAAGGCATGCCCTCCAGGGCCTCAAGCTTTTCCTGGGCCAGGAAGGTGGCGGTAATGATTTCGGTCGAGGCCTGGCTGCCGGAGAGTGCAGTTCCATAATAGCCCAGCAACGCCAACACAGCCACAGAAAGCACGGCAAAGCTGACCAAAATCTCCACCAGGGTGAAACCCTGACGGTCAAAAATCCACTTAAAGCGCATTTGAGACCATCCTGCTCATCACAACCCGGCCGGTAACAAAAGCCGTACCGGCAAGCCACCCCTCTCCCGTTACGGCAAAAAGCAGCCAAGGTACCAAGTGATCAGCTCCCGACCCCACAAAAAAGCAACCACCGCCCCCAGACCCAAAAAAGGTCCAAAAGGCACAAAATCCTTTCTGCTCTTAAGTTTCAACGCCATAAGAACAATTCCTGCCGCCGCACCGCTTACAAAGGCGATTAACAAGGCCGGCACAACGTGAGGCCAGCCAACAAGGAAACCAAGGACCGCCCCAAACTTGACGTCCCCACCCCCCATACCCCCTCGGGTGACCACTGCAACAAGGGCCAGGAAACCGCCTCCAACGGCGAAACCCAGGAGGACCCGGGACCAGGAGAGGTCTGGAAAAACCACCTGTAAAATCACGGCCAAGACAAGCCCCACAACCACCAGCGCATTGGGAATTACCTGGTGCCTGAGGTCAACCACCGCCGTAACCAGGACGAGGCTGCCGAGAAGCAGGAGGCGCAGCGCAGCACCGGTCAGCCCGTACTGGTGGAACGCCAGTAAAGCGAGTCCCATGGCCAGAAGCTCAACCAAAGGGTACTGCACCCCAATCGGCGCGCGGCAGCCCCGGCACCGCCCTTTCAAGATAAGATGACCCACCACAGGGACCAGTTCTACCGGGGTAAGGTGCCGGCCGCACTTAGGGCAGTGTGAAGGGGGCCAGAGCACCGATTCGCCCTTGGGTAGGCGGTAGATACAGACATTGTAAAAGCTTCCCAGCACCAGGCCCAGGAGGGCCACAAGGATTAATACTCCCGTGTTCACCTTTCGGCCGTCACCTCGCAAGACCCAAACCTTTAATCACTTTATATTCGGTTTCTCCCCGACCTTTCCTCTTTCGAAGGCCCCACCGGTGCGAAAACTTCACCCCCCTGCCTGGAAGGACGCGAAAAAACAGGAAGGGTGGTTCAAAAACCACCCCTCTGTACACAGGTCTTGTTCTCTGCCATTCAATCTCACCAACAAGACTGAAATAACAATGTCCAACCGGTACCGGCCTTTCCGTGTCGCAGCGCAAGGACCGGATATACGTCCTTAAATCTCATCCTCTAACCAACCTGGCCCGGCCCGGGCCTACCACCAAACCCACCAGGTGGCTGCAGCCACCGCTGAACGCGCCTTCGAAACACCAGGTTAACTTCGGTCTCCTCAATAACTGTCTATCAATATGTTATACCATCCTGGGTAATAGTAATCATTGTAGAATCCTGATCCTTGGCAGTTATGATCAGTTCATAGGTATCTCCAGTTGAAGTATAACTGGAGAAAGTAAAGTTGGCACCATTTTCATTAGCTGGTAATCGGGTATAATCTTTCAAGACTTCTCTCAGGGTACTATAGCCTGTAAT